>JBOHXF010000152.1:0-2135 GCA_050737455.1 Opitutaceae bacterium
AGGGCAGCCAGGGGAACTTGGCCGCGTTCGGCGGGCGCTTCTCCCGCTGGGCGCGGTGGAATTCCTGCGCCTCCTCCCCGAGGTAATACAGGAGCGTCGCGTTGCCCGCGAGCTCCTGGATCCCTGCTTGGCCGTCCAGCTCGGCGTTGAACGCGCTTTTCAGCGTGCGGATGGCCAGCGGGCTCTTCTGGAGGATCTCCCGGGCCCACTTCAAGCCTTCGGCCTCCAGCTCGGCGACCGGGACCACCGCGTTGACGAGGCCCATGTCGAGCGCCTCGCGCGCACTGTATTGGCGGCAGAGGAACCAGATTTCGCGGGCCTTCTTCTGCCCCACGATCCGGGCAAGATAGCTCGAACCCAGGCCGCCGTCGAAACTCCCCATTTTGGGTCCTACCTGCCCGAAAATGGCGTTCTCCGCGGCGATCGTCAGGTCGCACACCACGTGCAGGACGTGACCCCCGCCGATTGCGTAGCCCGCGACCAGCGCGATCACCACCTTGGGCATCGAGCGGATCAGCCGTTGAAGGTCGAGCACGTTGAGCCGCGGCATGCCGTCGCCGCCGACATAGCCGGCGGGGCCGCGCACCGCTTGATCGCCGCCCGCGCAGAAGGCGTACTTGCCGTCGGTGTGCGGCCCCGCGCCCGTCAGGAGCACGACGCCGATCCGGGGATCGTCGCGCGCGTCCCCGAACGCCTCCAGCATCTGCGCGACCGTCTCGGGACGGAATGCGTTGCGTTTCTCGGGGCGGGCGATCGTCACTTTCGCGACGCCGTCCCCCTTTTCATAGCGGATGTCGGAATAGTTTCCGGCGGTAGTCCATTGATGAGTCATGGTGGCGATAAAGGAGGAAGGGTGAGCGCACGGGGCGCGGATGCGAGCGCGCGTCGATGCAGCCGGCCCGCCGCGAGCGCAGCCCAGACAAAGCTGAGCGAAAGGAGGATCGCGAGAGCCGGGCGGGAAAGCCGGTAGAGCGCCGCCCAGACCGGATCCGGACGCCACCACCACCGCACGACGGAACGGCCCGCGGGCAGCCAAAGCGCCAGGCGGCGGTCCGGACCCACCCCAAGGGCCCCCCAGCGCCGCCCGTCGACGACCACGCGCGACCACGGAAAAGCGACGAGATTCGTGACCGCCCACCCGGCGGTCGGCTGATCGAAATCCACCGTCCCGACATCGCCGAAGTCGGCAGGGCCTGCTCCCACGGGGAAACGCAACGCGCGGGCGCGGGCGAGCTCGGCGGGCGCCAGCTTGCGAAATCGCCCGGTCGCCGCGTACAGGGGATCGAGCCAGCCGTCTCCCTGGGACACGATTTCGCCAACCGGTCCGCCAGGCAGGTACTTGGCGGATTCGTCGAAGGATTCTATCGCTCGCCCATGCGGCAGTTTCACGAGGAGCGCGCAAGCGCTCAAGACCAGCGCCATGGCCGCGACCAACCGCTGCCCGCGCCGGCGCGCTTCGAAGGCCCCGCGGGCCGCCAGCCACCCTCCCGCGGCAAACACCGCCAGAAGGAGCGCGGCGTTGGCGTGCGCCACCATTCGGTACGCGAATTGCAGGTACGGCCCGAGCGGATTGAGCCGGGACGACCAGGAAAGCGGCAGGGAAAGCAACGTCAGGGCGGCGAACCACAATGCCGATCCGAAAAAGAGCGGACCGGCGGCCGCGTCCCAAAGTCCCGCGCCGGCGGGCGCAGGCGGCCGCCCGCCGCGCCGACCCCGCAGCCAGACCCATCCCTGCCAGCCGATTATCAGCAGCAGCCCAATGCACAGGGGGGCCTCGAGATACGGAGTTTGCACGCCATCGGTCCCCCGCTTCCAGGACAGCGCGTCGTAGGGAATCGGGCAAAACCGTCCAAGCCAGGAGTCGCATCGCTCCGCATAGTATTGGATCGAACCCGATCCCATCGGGTAGCTGTCCAGATGGCGCCCAACGCCGCTCAGCAGGCGAAGCCAGGGCGCCAGCGCGGCAAGCCCCAGGAGGCCGGCGAGCGCGGCGCCGGACAGGGCGCCGCGAGCCGCGCCCCATCTGACGCGCCCAACGATCGCTGCCAAAAGGACGACGGCACCCACCCCGAACGCGAAAACCGCCGCCAAGACCGCCGTGGGTGGGTGGCTCCCGCATGAGAGCACGACGCAGA
>JBOHXF010000153.1:0-16951 GCA_050737455.1 Opitutaceae bacterium
GCCCTTCGCGCCGTGGCCTTCGATCGGGCCAGTGACTGAAGGCCCCATGGGGCGACCGGAGGACACTCCATCCTTTTCCATGGGCCCGTTTTCAGGCGCTGCGCCCCGATTAACCCGCATGCATCACAAATTCGGGCGAATCTTGGCCGAATCACAGGCGCTAACGGCCTCAGGCTCCCGGGCGATGTGTCGGAAGCACACCTTGGTCGCCTTCGGTCGTTTCCGCTCTGCGCTTCGGCCAATCCTTGCTCGTTTTGTGGGGCATGCAGGTTAATATCTCACCATTGAACTTCTCGTACTTCTCATGCGGCGCACCCTCCTCCCTCTGGTCCTCATCCTCGGTTTGCTCCCGGCGCTCGGCGCCCAAACCTGGGGAGGCGGATTGTCCACCCTGACGCAGCCGCACGACTATGTCGCGAAGCGTTCCTCCAGCTACGATCCCACCGGCGGCAACATCGATTATCGGCGGATCGCGCCGGGCGCCACCTTGGTCCTGCTCGACGCCGCCGGCCCCGCCGAAGTGCGGCACATCTGGATGACGCTGCACAGCGACGATCGGTGGCACTTGAAGACGCTCGTCCTGCGCATGTACTGGGACAACGAAGCCTCGCCCAGCGTGGAGGCGCCGCTCGGCGACTTCTTCGGGCTCGGCCTCGGCGAGTACGTCACCTATCAGTCCGCGGTCCTGGCGGTCGCGCCCGATCGCGCCTTGAACTGCTTCTTCCCCATGCCGTTCCGCCGGCACGCCCGAATCACGATCACGAACGAGGGCCAGAAGCCGGTGAAGGTCATCTCCTACAGCGTCGATTACCGACAATTTTCGCATCCCCTGCCGCCCGGCACGCTCTACTTCCACGCCGAGTACCGGCAGGCCGCGCCGAACCGCGCGATCCACGGCGCCCACGTCAATCTGGACGGAAAGAACAACTATGTCTGGATGGAGGCCCGGGGCCGCGGCCATTTTGTGGGGGTCACCATGTCCGTCATCGAGAACCAGGACAAATGGTGGGGCGAAGGCGACGACATGTTCTTCGTGGACGGGGCCACGCGGCCGTCCCTCCAGGGAACCGGTTCGGAGGATTTTTTCCTCAGCTCCTGGGACTTTGGCCGTTCCTTCGCCTATTCACTTTTCGGCGCTCCGGTCGTGGCCCCCAATCACCTGAAGGGTTCGCGCTGGTCGATGTACCGCTTCATGCTCGCCAATCCCATCCCGTTCACCCGCTCCCTGCGGGCGACGATCGAGCACGGCTCGGCGAACGACCGCGCCGACAGCTTCTATTCCGTCGCCTACTGGTACCAGACCGAGCCGCACGCGCCGTTTCCGCCCCTGCCGCCGGTCAGCGAGCGGATTCCGCGGACGGTTCCTTGAGGCGCGTCCCGACTTGCCGGTCGCGAGGCCCTTGGGGTCCGCCGATTCGGCAAGGCAAAAAAGTTCCGCCCGGCCCATCCGGGCATTTGCCCCCGAACCATTTCCGGGGAGCAATCGGGTGGGTGATATTGACCCCCGCGGGATCGGCGCTCCCGGACCGCGTGATTCGACGGGGCCGGAATCGACACGTTCATCGAGCCGGCCGGCGCCGCCGTTGCTTCAGCCCGCGTCGGCGTTAATTCAACGTCCAACGATATATCTTTTGAAAAACCGGAGGTCGTGTGCGACTGATCCGCACCGTTGGCCAGATGGCTGCAGCGGACGTCTCCGGTTTCTCCCCAACTCCATATTCCCCTCATGAAAACCCCTCATGCATGGTTCGCGTCGACATTGTATTCCGGCCGCCGGCTTTCCGGCCTCGCCGTGCTCGCCATAGGTCTGGCCGGCTTGAGTTCGACCGGCCGCGCCCAGTTGTATTCGCAGGATTTCGACGGCGGAACCGCGCCGGGCTGGGTGGTCGCCAGCGGCACCTGGAACGTAACCAACGGCAGCTACGACGAGACGAGCGATACGGCCGGGCCGAACATCGCTTATTACGGAGGAGCCAAGTACGACACGGATTACACGTACACCGCCAGCGTGCGCCTGTTCGGCACGGGAGGCAACCGCACGGGAGTGGTATATTACTACCAAGACCTCAACAACTATTACGAAGTCGAGCTCAACGACTACTCGCCGACGGGCACCGTCCAGTTGATTGAGCACGTGAACAGCGCCGCGGGGACGGTGGTGGCGACGGGGAGCTTCGCCAGCAGCGGCGGAGGAACCTGGCCGACGGTGGCGATCGTGCGCAGCGGCACCACCACGACGATCCAGATCAACGGCACGACCGTGATCACTCAGACGGAGACCGGGCTGACCGGCGGCGGCTATATCGGGGGAGTGGACCACTGGGCTTACGTCTACCTCGACAATGTGGTCGTGACGGATACGGCGACTCCCACGGTGTCGATCACGGCCCCCGCCGACAACGCCCAGGTCTCCGGCGCGACGAGCGTGACGGCGAGCGCCTCGGACCCGTATGGCGTGGCCAGCGTGCAGTTCCAGCTCGACGGGGCGAACCTGGGCTCGCCGGTGACGAGCGCGCCCTACACCGTTTCGTGGAACACGACGGGAACCTCGAACGGCCCCCATGCCTTGACCGCGATCGTCACCAATGTGGGCGGCATCCAATCGACTTCGTCATCGGTTGCCGTCACGGTCGGCAACGGCGGAGGCAATCTGCCGGCGGGCTGGACGAATCAGGACATCGGCGATCCAAGCAAGGCGGGCAGCACGAGCTACAGCGGCGGGACCTACACGATGAGCGCGGCGGGAACGGGGATTTGGCATAGCTCCGATCAGTTCCAGTACGCCTACCAGCCGATCACGGGCGACTGCACGATCGTGGCCAAGGTGGACAGCGTGCAACTGGTCGGAAGCACCGGCTTTGAGCACGCGGGAATCATGATCCGGCAAAGCCTGGACGCCGATTCCGCGTACGCTGGGGCATACGAGACCGCGAGTAACGGGATGTTCTTCGAAGCTCGGACGACGGCGGGCGGCTCGTCGGTCGATTCTGGCAACGGCACGGACGATCCCTGCCCATACTGGCTTGAGCTGGTTCGCAGCGGGAACACGTTCACGGCCTACAGTTCGGCGGACGGGCTGGCCTGGAACATGCTTGGTTCGCCAATCACGATCAGCATGAGCTCCACGGTGTATGTCGGCCTCGCGGGTTCGAGCGAGGTGACCACGACCGCGACAACCGCGGTCTTTGAAGGTGTGTCGATCGCGAACGGCCTGCCGGCCGGCTGGGTGACGAGCGACATCGGATCGGTCGGGGCCCCCGGCAGCGCGGGCTACGCCAACGGGGTATACACGGTGAGCGGGGCGGGGATCGGGCCGTGGTTCACGTCCGACACGTTCCGGTACGTGTATCAGCAGGTTTCGGGCGACTGCTCGGTGGAGGCGAAAGTCGATAGCGTCCAACTGGTGGGCGCCTCCGGCTGGGAGCACGGCGGGGTGATGATCCGCGAAAGCCTGGATCCGAGCGCGACGTTTGTCGGCGCCTACGAGACGGCCAATCGGGGGCTGCTCTTCGAGGCGCGCACGAGCACCGGAGGCTCCGCCGCCGGCTACGGAGCGGATACTTCCCACGTGACGCCGTACTGGGTGAAGATCACCCGCAGCGGCAATTCGTTCACGGTGTCCAGTTCGCCCGACGGTTCCGCTTGGACTCAGCTCGGATCGCCGCTGACGGTCAACATGGCTTCGACCGTTTACGTCGGCTTGGCGGTGGCCAGCGAGACCAGCGACGGCGCGACGCCGACCGCCGCGGTTTTCGAAGACCTAGCCGTTTCGGGCGGAGGGGCTGACACGACGCCGCCAACCGTCTCGATCACCGCGCCCGCCGACCAGTCCGAGGTCTCCGGGACGGTGAGCGTGACGGCGGATGCTTCGGACAACGTGGCCGTCGCCAGCGTGCAGTTCCAGTTGGACGGCGTCAATCTGGGATCGGCGATCACCACGGCTCCCTACAGTCTCTCCTGGGACACGACGGCCGCCTCCAACGGCAGCCATACCCTCACCGCCATCGCCACCGATACCTCGAACAACCAGACCACTTCCAGCGCGGTGACGGTCACGGTCAACAACGGCAGCCTGCCCTCGGGCTGGAGCAGTCAGGACATCGGCAGCCCGGGAGCGTCCGGCAGCACCAGCTACAGCAGCGGCACCTACACGATCCAGGGAGCCGGCACCGGCATCTTCCACACCTCCGACGAATTCCAGTTCGCCTATGAGGAGGTCACCGGCGACTGCACCATCATCGCCCAGGTGGAAAGCGTCTCGAACGCGGGGGACTCCGGCTACGAGCACGGTGGGGTCATGATCCGCAACACCCTCAACGCCAATTCCGCCTACGCCGGCGCCTACGAGACCTGCAGCCGCGGCCTGCTCTTTGAATCCCGCGCTTCCGCCGGCGCCTCGGCCACCGGCGATGGCGCCGACACGAGCCACCTGACACCCTACTGGGTCAAGCTCGCCCGCACCGGCAGCACCTTCACCGCCTACAGCTCCCCCGACGGTTCCGCCTGGACCCAGCTCGGCACGGCCCAGACCATCAGCATGAACGCCACCGTCTACGTCGGTCTGGCGGTCTCCAGTGAGATCAACGATACCACCGCCACCGCCGTCTTCAGCGGCGTCTCGGTCACCGGCGGTGATACGACGCCGCCCACGGTCTCGATCACCGCTCCGGCGGACAACGCCACCGTCTCCGGCAACGCGGTCACCGTCTCGGCCAATGCTTCGGACAACGTCGCCGTCGCCAGCGTGCAATTCCAACTCGACGGGGCGAATCTGGGATCGGCGATCACCGCCGCGCCGTACAGCCTGTCCTGGGACACGACGGGCGCCGCCAACGGGCAGCACGTCCTCACGGCCATCGCTACCGACACCTCGGACAACCAGACGACCTCCGGCGGGATCATCGTGACCGTGGATAACCTGCCGGCCGGATGGACCAATCAGGACGTCGGCAGCCCGGGTGCCCCGGGCAGTTCCAGCTACAACGCCGGCACATACACCGTGAGCGGCGCGGGAACCGGCATTTTCCAAGCCTCGGACGAGTTCCAGTTCGCCTACCAGCAGGTGACGGGCGACTGCCAAGTAATCGCCCGCGTGCAAAGCGTGCAGTACGTCGGCGACGGTTCCGGCTGGGAACATGGTGGGATCATGATCCGCGAGACGCTGGACGCCGATTCGGCGTACGCCGGCGCGTACGCCACCTCGCAGGACGGCCTGTTGTTCGAGGCGCGGACGAGCGCCGGGGCGTCGGCCGCCGGCTATGGGGCCGATCCGAGCCACCAGGCGCCGTACTGGATCAAGCTGGTGCGGGGCGGCGATACGTTCACCGCCTACAGCTCGCCCGACGGCTCGACCTGGACGCAACTCGGCTCGCCGGTCACGATCGACATGGCGGCGACGGTTTATGTCGGGCTCGCCGTCTCGAGCGAAATCGACAGCACGCCAACGACCGCCGTCTTCGACAATGTGGCCGTCGGCACGGGCGACTTCACCGGGCCAACGGTGTCGATCACCGCGCCGACCGGGGGCGCGCAGGTTTCCGGAACGGAAACGGTGTCGGCCAGCGCCTCCGACAACGTCGGCGTGGCTGGCGTCCAATTTCAACTGGACGGCGCGGCGCTCGGCTCGGAAGTCACCACGGCCCCGTACACCTACAACTGGGATACCACCACGACGACGGACGGTGCCCACACGCTCACCGCGGTCGCCCGGGACGCCGCCGGCAATCGCACCACGTCGGGCGGGGTCTCCGTCACGGTGAACAACAACGGCGGCGCGCCGGCTTCAAATTGGGCCTCGTACCAGGAGAACTTCTCCGGAGGCACGGCGGACGGCTGGGATCCGATTTCGGGTTCGTGGAGCGTCAGCGGCGGAGCCTATGGCGATTCCGGGACGGGGAGCCACACCAGCGTCTATACCGACGCCACCTGGGGTACGAACTTCATCCTGCGGGCGAGCCTGGGTTCGGGCGGCACCGGAGCCTCGGCGCAGATGGGCTTCGTGTACAATTACGTCGACTCCGGGAACTATTACAAACTCCTGCTCGCGGCGGACGGCTCGGCCCAGCTCCTGAAGCGGATCGGAGGCGGCTCCGAAACGGTGGTGCAATCGGCGCCGGCCGGCTCGTACGTCGGCTACTACACGGGATCGGGCAACGATCCCTGGGTCGAAGTCGAACTGGACAGCTTCGGCGGCGCCACCACCGTCCGCGCCAATGGTTCGCGGCTCTTCAACGCCGTTTCCCAGACCGAGTTGGGAAGTGGGGAAATCGGCCTGACCGACAGCGGGAACACCTCCAGCTTCACCAACCTGTCCGTCGAGCCGGTGCCGGCGGTGGTCTATTCGGAAGATCTCAGCGACGGCCAGGCCCAGGGCTGGTCACCGCAGGCGGGGACCTGGTCGGTTTCGAACGGATACTACAGCGACACCGCTTCGGGATCCGCCGACTACACGCTCTACACCGGATCGACCTGGCTGACGAATTATACCTATAGCGTCAGCGTCGCCTCCTCGCTCACCGGCTCCGCCAACCAGCTCGGCGCGGTCTACAATTACGTCGACGCGAACAACTATTACGAGGTGCTGCTGAACGGCGCCGGCACCGCGGAGATCACCAAGGTGGTCAATGGAACCGTGACCTCCCAGGGCAGCGGCGTCGCCTACGTGGGCGGCGGAGCCAACGAATGGGTCACGATCACCATCCTGCGCGGCGGGTCCGGCACCACGGTCAACGTGGACGGCCGGCGGGTCTTCACCGACGTCGCCCAGGGCGACCTGACCACGGCCGGGCGGATCGGCCTCGTGGCCAGCGCCAACAACGCCGCCAAGTTCCAGGACATCTCGGTCACGAACGGATTGGACCCGTACAAGCATACCTTCCCGAAGATCGAGGAAAATTATATCGATGGGGGATCCCAGCCGTGGGATCAGGCGGCTTATCAACAGATCCTGGCGCGCGCGGATTTTGCCCTCCTTGCGCTTTATCCGGGCTGGCATGGAGGCGGAGCGGCCACCGCGCTGCAACAGGTCAAGGCGCTCAATCCCACGCTTATTGTCGGCAACTACACCAATATCATGGAACAGGCGCCGTCCGGCAGCTCGGAACAGCCGACGATCGTGGCGAAGCTGAACAGCGAGGCTGGTCCGACGGTGACGGGCGGCACGCCTACGCCCGACGACTGGTGGGCCCGCAACCCAAGCGCCCAGAATACCAGCGAGTACAGCGGGACCTACATGACGAACATCACCTATTTCGTGAAGCCCGATGCCGGGGGGTTCCGCTTTCCCCAGTGGGCGGCCCAGTGGTACACCACCAACCTGTTCGCCCCGATCCCGGAATTCGACTTCATTTACGAGGATAACTTCGTTGACGCGACCCCGGAGTACCCGATCGACGGCGGATTCCCCGACTACAACCGCGACGGGATCGCCGACGATTGGTCCACGGACCTGGGCTCGCTCGGGAACCTCGGCTACCGCCGCGGGCTCGCGACCTACATGATGAAGATGGCCCAGTACAATCCCGGTTACCTCACCATGGGCAATGTGGGCGCCGAGTTGAACAACGGCGGGAACCCGCTGGGCACGGCGGAGTACCAGGGCCTGCTCAACTCGGCGTTGTACGAGTCCGCGGCGGGCATGGATTGGTCGGACGAGTCGCAAACGGGCTGGTATGCGATGCAACAAGGCTACCAACAGCTCATGGACGGAACCCGGTTCCCCAACCTGGTCGCGATCATGTTCAAGACCAATTCGGACGGCACGCCGCTTTACGCTCCCAAGTACGGCCCGGCGTTTCCCGGAGGGTACGCTTTCACGCGCTATTGCATCGCCTCCGCCTTGCTGGAGAACGGCTACATCGACACGTGCAGCGATTATACCGCCGACGGGACGTGCTGGTTCGACGAATTCAACCTGTATTTGGGCCAGCCCACCGAACCGCCGGTCCGCACTCCGCTCTCGAACGGCGCGTTCATGCGACATTTCCAAAACGGACTCGCCATCGTGAATCCGCGGCAAAACGCGGACCGATCGAACCGCACGTCGGCGGTGACGATCGACCTCACGGGCCAGGGCTACCGGCATTTCCAGGGCGTGCAGGACCCAACCACGAACGATGGAAGCGCGGTCACGACCGTCACGGTCGCGCCCGGCGACGGGATCATTCTGGTGAAATGATCCCCGCGGATGCCACGTTGACGGCCGGGGGCGATCGGCCCCCGGCCGTAATCCCATCCCGTTCACCCGCTTCCGGCGGGCGACCATCGGGCATGTGCCGAACGACTGGCCCGGCAAACCAAGGCTCCCAAAATGGGACTGGATGGATGGCCGCAGGTTTTCCAGCTCCTGGCCCGGCTCCCGGCATCCTCCGGGTGGAGTTCAACGTGCACCAATTTGCTCGTTGAACGGTCCGGCGGGGGTGGCGGATACTTGGGGTTTTGCACCCATGGCCGACGCACCCACCGCCGTTCGCGAACCTTATGAGAGCGCCGAGATCCTCTCCGCCCGGGAGAGCCGCCGGGCCGGGCTGGCGGCCCGATGCGAGGCGCTCCTGAAGGAATGGGCCGGGCTGCCGGCCGAAGAGCGGACGCGGGAATACTTGCGCGTTCGCGGAGAATTTTTCTTCCACCCGAAGGAGGTCGGCCGGCGCATCGCGCTGCTCGACCGGCACGTGCCTGGCCGGCGGGAGGAAGTGGGGCGCGCGGCGGAGCGGATCCTGCGCCATGAGTTCGACATTCTGGGCAGCGGGTTCCGGAACTTGGGCGAGCCGATCGACTGGCACAAGGACTTCAAGTCGGGCGTCTCATGGCGGCCGGACGTCCTGTACCCCACCTGGAACTGGCGGAACGTCGGGATGACGGCGGGGCAGGAGATCTACCAGGGGCATTTCTATTCGGTGGACGATCGCTCCGATCTCAAGGTGCCGTGGGACCTGTCCTCCTTCTTCCACCTGGGGACGCTGGGCGAGGCATCCTGGCATGAGAACGGCGGCCGATTCGCCGAGGAGTTGCTGGCGCAGCTCCGCGACTGGCACGCCCGCAATCCGTTCCCGTACGGCGTCAACTGGACGTGCGCCATGGTCGCCGGCATCCGGCTCGCGAACCTGATGTTCGCGCTGCGCCTGACCGAATCGCAGCCCGGGCACGGGCGGTTCATGGGGGAAAGCGGGCTCGTCTCGATCGTGCAGCACCTTCGGTTCATCCTCGACAACCTGGAGGTCGATCAGGACGGCAAGCGCAACAATCATTACCTGAACAATCTCGTCGGGCTCGCCTTCGGCGGCGCCGAGCTGGCGGGGCATCCCTTGGGAAAGGCGCTGCTCGATTTCGCGCATGAGGAGATCGAGCGCGAGCTGGTCGTCCAGTTCTCGCCGGACGGCACCAACTTCGAGGGCACGCTGCCGTACCACCGGTTCGCGACCGAAAGCGCGCTCCTGGTCGTCCTGCTGCTCGACCACAACGGCCGCAAGCCGACGCCGCGGACCCTGGACCAGCTCGGGCGCATGATGCGATTCATCGATTTGTACACCAAGTCGAACGGCTTGGCGCCCCAGTTCGGGGACAACGACAACGGGCGCATCCTCGTGCTGCACCGGTACGCCGGGCAGGAGTACCGCGATCACCGGCACATTCTCGCCGTTGGCAGCGCGTATCTCGAAACGGAGCCGGCGCTCACCGACGTCACAGACCAGTCCGCGGACACGATTTGGCTCCTCGGCAGGCCGGCGCCTGCGAAGCATTCCCGGCCGTCGGTCGGCCTTCATGCCGGCTGCCACGCCGACAATGGCTTCCTCGTGGCGAAGAGCGGCCCGGGCAGCCTGATCGTTCGGTGCGGGCGCCTCAATCCGATGTCGGGAGGGGGGCACAATCACTGCGACCAGCTTTCGTTCGAATTCCACGACGATGGTTGCGATCTCGTCGTCGATCCGGGCGCATATGTCTACAGCGCCGATGCCGGTGCCCGGAACAACCACCGCTCGACGGAGGCCCACAATGTTGTCCAGTTCGAGGACCGCGAGCAGCAGACGTTCGATCCGAAGGATCTCTTCGCGATGCAGGACCGCTGCCGGGCGGCGATCGACCTTTGGAGCGTCTCGCCGGACACGGTGCGTTTTCGCGGCCACCACGACGGGCACGCGGAGGACGGCTGGCGGATCGATCGCGAAATCGCATGGGCTCCGGCGGTCGGCCGCTTGCGGCTCTGCGAGCGCCCTCAGGCGGCCGGCCCGGGCCCGCGCGCCGGGACCTTTTGCGGCCGGCTGCATTTGGCCGCTGGAATCGAGGTTTTGGCGGAAGACGCGGGCGGCTTCATGCTCCGCGCCGGCGCGAAGCGGTGGCGGCTGACCTTCGAGGGCGCTCCGGCCGTTTCGGTGCGCTCCGGCGAAGTCTCGGTGAGCTACGGCGTTCGAGAGCCGGCGGCGGTCGTCGAATACCGGTTTACGGCCGAGGTGGGTCGGGGAGCCGCGGTGGTCTTGGAGCGCGTCGCTTCCGCTTGAGCGGCGCGCATCGGCCTAACCGCATCCGCCATCCGGCGGGTACTTCGTCTTATTGAGCGAGCCCTTGTATATGGCGCGGCAAAGCGCGGCCGGGCACCCGCCTTTCGCCTTGATTGCGTCCACCCCGCGCTGGGATGCATAGGGGCCAGCCCGCGGAGCGAATTGCGGCGGCTGCCGGTTCGGTCAGCTCCAACGACCGCTCGGACCCTTCGCCCCCGGCGGGCAGCCGAGCCTCACCAGTTCGAAATAATCCTCCGACCCGAGTTGGCCGCCCTTGAAGGCGACTTCCCGGCCGTCGATGGGCGAACCCGGCGCCCTCGCCCGGCACAGAGGGGCGCCCGGGAGGAGGGGAGAGGCCATTTCCACAGATTCGATGCCGAGGGCGCGGGCCGCATAGCTGGAGGTGTCGCCGCCGGCTACGAGCAGGCGCCGCACCGGAACATGCTCGAAGGCCGCGCGGGCGATCCGGCCGAGCGTCGAACCCAGGCGTTCGGCCGCGAGGATCTTGGCGGCGACCGGACTCAAGCCACCGCGAGCGAGCCCGGCCGCCGTCTCGGTCAGGCGGGGGTCGCCATGCCCGCGGCTCGTGTGCACGATGACGCTGCGCCCGGCCCGCAGATGATCCGCGGCGATTTTCGCCGCTTCGGCTTCGGGCCGCCGGCGTCCGGCGTCGGCGCGAATCGCCCGGGAAGGGTGGAGGAGCGCCGCCGTGTCCAGGGGCACTTCCGCATAGCCATGGGCGACCGCCCATTCGATCTGCCGGCCCGTCACGCCCGAGCTGCTGCCGGAAACGACAAGAAGCGGACCCATCGCCGAGCCGGTTTTCGGCCAGGTTCGGGCCGGCCCGATCCGGCCGCACGCGGCCCAGTGCGCCGTGAGCGCGCTCTCGATGCCCGACGAGCCGACGGAAAAAAGCGGCTGCTCGCGGCTGGCGAAGGCGTCGATCAGGCCGCCCAGTGCTTCGAATTGCCGGGCTTCAAGAATGTCGAAGAGCACCACGTCGGCGCCGCCCGCCACAAGAGCGTCCAACGCGGCACGGCGCTTCGCGGGCGGCAGCGCGACCTGCAGGATGTCGAAGAGCCCGACGCGCTTGTCCGTCTGACGCGCGAGATGCCGGCGCAAGTCGCTGTCGCGGGCCGGGGTCGTCGGGTGCCGGCTCATCACCGGATGCCGGTCGAGCCGATGGATCGGCCCGTCGCTCCCGATGCCGACCCGGGCGAAAAGATTGCCGAAAATGCAGTAGCGCCCCAGGGCAGGCGTTCCCACCAGCAGAGGGACGAACTTCACGTGAAAGACGTCCGCGGCGACGTCGATGGCGCGCCCGATGCTGCCTACCGCGGGCGACGAATCGAAGGTGGAGCACACCTTGTAATGCACATGGGGCGCGCCGAGGCCCCGGAGGCGGGCGAGCGCGGGGCGAAGCCGCTCCTCGATGGCGTCGGGCGGCAGGGCGCGGGTCGCGCCGGCCACGCCCACCGCGCGCAGGCCGGGATAGGCGGCCAGGCGCGCGGGGGTCGGGGCTTCGAGGAAGAGCACGGTCCGCATGCCCGCGCGTTCGAGGAATTCCAGGGCGTCGGTGGAGCCTGTGAAGTCGTCGCCGTAGAAGGCGAGCAGCAGGCCGTCCTCGCGAACCGCTCGGCGGGGGCTCATGGGCGGGAGCTCCGGCCGAACTTTTCCACCGAGGCCGCAAGCTCAGGGTATTTTTTCACCGCCTCGGCCTCGGCGAGCCCTTCCACGGCGGCTTCCCACCATTTGCGGAGCGAGCGCACCCCTGCGGAGGGTCCTCCCGGATGAGCCATGATTCCGCCTCCCGCGAGGTACAACAGGTCGACCGTGCGGGTCCGGCGGTACGTCTCGGGCGCCTGCCCGCCCCATTGGCCGGAAGAAATCACCGGCACGATGGGGCCGCCGCAGCCGATCGGTGCAAGGCAGGCGCCGATCGAGCTCACCACCGAATCGTCCGGTTCCCAGAACTTGTTCCGGAGACCGTTCACATGAAGGTGATCCACGCCGGCCAGCCGCTGCAGCTTCTGGTACGCGGCGAAATCCATCCCGAACCAGGGATGGCGGCTCAGCATGCCGAAGCCGTTCCGATGCCCATGGATCGCGAGCGCGCCCTGGTCGCAGACTTTCTTGGCCGCCGCGAGGCCGACCGTGGTCACGCTCACCATCGCGCAAGTGCCGCCGCTGGCGACGATCTTCTCGTAATGCCGGAGCATGGGATCGAGTTCGTCGCTCACGTTGAAGGCGTACATCACCTTTTTCCCGGTGCGATCCGCGTGGGCGTTCAGGACCCTGGAAATGGCATCGACGCGCTCGTCGAACGGGGACGAGGGCGGGTCGGCCATGAGCTCGTCGTCCTTGATGAAATCGATCCCGGCCTCGGCGAGCGTCCGGACCAATTCGGCCGTCTGCGCCGGACGGAGGCCGATGCTCGGCTTGATGATCGTGCCGACCAGCGGGCGGCCTTCGACGCCGGCGAGGCGCCGAGTGCCTTCGACGCCGAATTTCGGCCCGCGGAAATGCGCCGCGAGCGACGGAGGCAGTTCGAATTCCATCAGGCGGAGTCCGGAGAACTGAGCGAGTTCGTACAGGTTCCCCTGGAGGGTCGAGACGAGCGCCGCGAGGTTGCGTCCGAAGTTCTCCACCGGCCAGGATATGGAGATCCGGCCGCGCCGATACGCTCCGGTTCCGCCGCGGCTGCCCGGCAGGCTGGGCTGGGCGACCGTCTCGAACTCCTCGAAATTTTCCACGCGGGCGCCGAACCGACGGATCAGATCGGGGGTCTCCCCCGGCACGGCGACGAACGTGCCGGAGGACTGTTCGGCCGCCAGCGCGGCTGCGGCCTTTTCGATCGGCAGGGGGGTTTCGATCCGGTAATGGGCGATGAGCCGTTCCATGGGAAAGCGAAAGCGGCCTATCGGATCAGCGGACCGGCGGCAAACCGGGCCGCCGGGCCCAGGGCGCGTTCGATCCGCAGGATCTCGTTCCATTTGGCCATCCGTTCGCTCCGCGCGAACGAACCCACCTTGAGCTGCCCCGCATCGGTTCCGACAGCGAGGTGCGCGATGAACGCATCCTCGGTTTCCCCCGAGCGCGCCGAAACGACCGGCCGCCAGCCCGCGGCCTGGGTGACGCGGATGGCCTCCAGGGTTTCGCTCAGGGTGCCGATCTGATTGGGCTTGATCAGAACGGCGTTGGCGATCCGGCGGGCAATGCCTTCGCGAATGCGTTCGACATGGGTCGTGAAGACATCGTCCCCGACGAGCTGGACGCGCCGGCCGACAGCTTCCGCGATCTTGCGCCAGCCTTCCGCATCGGTTTCGGCCATCGGATCTTCGATGGAGACGATCGGATAGCGGTCGCACCAGCCGGTGATCAGGGCCGCGAATTCGGAGGAATCGAACGCCCGGTTTTCCCGTCGGAAGCGGTAGCGGCGCTCAGGCTCATCGTAGAACTCGCCGGCCGCGATGTCGAGCGCGAGCGCCGCATCGCGTCCAGGCTCGTAGCCGGCTCGCTCGATCGCCTCCACGAGGAACCGGATCGGCTCTTCGTTTGTTTCGAATTCCGGCCAATAGCCGCCTTCGTCGGCGACACCGCGGCGGAGCCCCCGCTCGCTCAGCATGTCTCCCGCCGCGCGGTAGACGGCATACGTGATTTCCAGCGACTCCGCGTAGGTCTTGGCCCCGACTGCGATCAGGAGGAAGTCCTGGACGTCGAGCCGGCCGCCGGCGTGGGCTCCTCCGCCGATGATCTGGATTTCGGGGAGGGGGAGGAGATAGTCGTCTTGAGCCGGGAAGGCGCCCGCCGGCGCGGGCCCCGTCGAAACCGCCGGAGCGGGACCGGGGCGGCGGAACAGCCGCCTCACGTGCGCGAACAAGGGTTCGCCTTGGGCGCGGGCGGCCGCGTCGGCGGCCGCGAGCGAGACCCCGAGCACCGCGTTCGCGCCGAGCCGGCCCTTGTCCGGCGTTCCGTCCAGCTCGATGAGCCGCCGGTCGAGGCCGGCCTGGTCGGCCGGATCCCAGCCGACGAGAGGGGGGCCGATTTCCCGGCGGACATGCTCGACGGCGCGCAGGACGGATCGGCCGCGCCACCGGCTTGGATCGCCGTCACGCAGCTCGATCGCCTCCGTTCGGCCGGTCGAGGCGCCCGACGGCACGAGGCCCCGGCCGGTCGTCCCGTTATCGAGGGCGACCTCGACTTCGATCGTCGGGTCGCCCCGGGAATCGTAAATCTGGTGCGCGGAAACCGAGCGTATCTTCATCGTGGAAGGGAGGGGTCGGGCTGACGGCAGTCATCCGCCGCCCGCTTTCCGCCCGGCGGAGGCATCCGGGTCACGGGCCGGGAAGGCGCGGGCCACCGCCGCGAACCACGCGGTGCGGACCTCGCCGAGCGTCCCGTCGAAAGCGGGCAGACGCGCGGAGACGAAGCGGCGGACGAATTCGCGCTTCGCTTCGGTGAGGTAATCCACAGGGGACTTCCCGTCGATCCGCGCGAGCAGCAGCATGAGCGTCAACCGGGCCGCCCGCCGGTCAAGTGAACGGGTTTCGCGGGCTGCGCGGTGGTCCGCGCCCAACGGGTTTGCGCCGAAATAGCTCGTAGCGGCCTCGTCGAACAGCCGCTCCAGGCCGGGAACGTCCACGGCTTCGGCGCCACGCCGCACGAAAACGGGAGCGCGGCGCGTCGGGGAACCCCCAGCCTGGAGCTCGGCTGCCCGGCGGTTCCTGCCGGACTCACGCGCGTGATACAGGGCTTTCAGGCAAAGGTGGTGCAATAGGAAAGCCACGTCGAAGGCGGGATCCCCGTAGCAGGCGACCTCGCTGTCGAGCAGCACGACGCGGCCCCGCCCGACCAGGAGGTTCTTCGGGCTGAAATCGCCGTGCACCAGGCACAACCTGGTGCGCTCCAGGCGGGAGGCCTCCCGCCGCAGGCAGGCGGAGAGACGGGGGTGAAGCCTGGCGGCCGTCCTCAGGTACGGATCGGTCCGAAGGGCCCGAAAATTCCGGACGGTCGCGAAATCGCGCGCGATTCGCCCGCGGCCTCGCGACGCCGCGTGGATGCGCGCCAGCAGGCGCATCGCGCGCCGGGCCGGACGCGGATCGAAGTCCCCCCGCAGCAGTACGTTCTTCCAGTTCCGAAACCCGGCGCCCAAGTGCTCCATGGCGAAATATCCGGCGTCTTCGCTTCCGAAAAGGATGCGCGGCACCGCGCCGGGCGCGAGAGCGCCGACGTACCGGAGGTAACGTTGCTCGAAGCGATTGCGGTCCGGGTCGGAACGCCAATCCTGCGCGACCCGAAGCTTCGCAAGTGCGCGTTTGACCACGAACCGCCGGCGGCCGTCGCGCACGAGCAGGATGTCTGAAGACACGCCCCCGGCGAGGGGAGAAGCTCGCGCCCGCCGGCCAAGCGGCACGCCATCCCGCCTGAGCCGCTCGAGCAGATCCGGCGAAGATCCATCGGCGGCCGCGCGCGACGGTTCGGCTTTCGGAAGCGGAGGGCGCGGGCTGGCCGCGTTCCCATGCCCGGCCGCGGGCTTCGCGTCTCGCGAGCGGCGGGCGGCGGAACCGCCATTTTCGGCCAACCGCGGCCGGGCCGGGCCCGATCTCATCGATTGTATTTCGGGCTTGGCCCGCGCAGATCCGCCCATACCGCGTCGCAGGCGGCGACCGTTTCGGCGGGCAGCGGCCCTTCGGCGGCCGCCTGGAGATTCTCCCGGAGTTGCTCCAGCCGGGAGGCGCCCAGGACCACGCAGTCGGCGCTCGTATGGTGCAGGATCCAGCCGAGCGCGAGGCTGATCGATGAACGTCCGGCGGCTTTGGCTGCCGCCTCAAGTTTGCGCACCGCCTCGAAATTGGCCGCGTGCCAATACCGGTCGCGATACGCCGGATTTTGGTCGAACCGGGTGCCGGGGAGCGGCGAGCCGGCCGGTTGCTTGCCGGTCAGAAGTCCGCCGGCGAGCGGGTTGTAGACGACTGTGGATACGCCGCACGTGGAGCACATCGGCAGGAGCTCCTGCTCGATCCCCCGGGCGAGGAGGTTGAACATCGCCTGAGTCACACCGACGCGCGGCAGCCGGTCCCTCTCCGCCGTCCAAAGCATCCGGCAATGCTGCCAGCTCGCGTAGTTCGACACCCCGACATGGCGCACTTTGCCCTGCCGGACGAGTTCGCCCATTGCAGCCAGCGACTCCTCGATCGGCACGGAGTAGTTCGGCCAGTGAAAATAGCACAAGTCCAGATAATCGGTCTGGATCCGCGCCAGGGACGCCTCAACGGCCCGGAGGATGGCCGCTTTGGACAGACCCGCCTCGTCCGGCTCTGGCCCCATCTTCCCGCCGATCTTGCTCGCGAGGACCACCCGCCCGCGCCGGCCCTTGAGCGCCCGACCGAGGATCGTTTCCGACGCGCCTTGGTTGTAGACGTTCGCGGTGTCGAAGAAATTCATGCCCTGTCCGACAC
>JBOHXF010000154.1:0-6048 GCA_050737455.1 Opitutaceae bacterium
GCCCTGCTCCCGCCCTCCCGCCTCGGCGGCCTTGCCGGCTCGCGCATCTCGATGCCGAGCATCGTGCGCATTCCGGACCAGTGCGACCGTCTCTGGCGCGGCGTCCGCACCCGGGACCGGAAGCTGGTCCTCGCCGGCGACGGCTCGCCCTGGCTCTATTTCGATTTGGCGTCCGATCCGCTGGAGAAACGCAATCTTGCCGCGGATCGTTCTCGCGCCGCGGAAATCGCCGAACTCAAACGCGTGATGGCTTGACGGCGCCGTGGCTGCCGGGGCCGAACAGCCGCCGGATCACGGCGGACACGTCCTGAAGCTTCACCGGCTTCGCCACATAGTCGTCCATGCCCGAGGCGAGGCAGAGCTCCCGGTCGCCTTTCATCGCGTTCGCCGTCAGCGCGACGATCTTGGGCTGGCCGGCGGGCAGATCCAGCCGGCGGATCCGGCGGCTGGCCTCCAGACCGTCGATCTCGGGCATCTGCAGATCCATCAGGACGAGGTCGTAACTCGTCTGCTGCACCCTGGCGACCGCCTCGCGCCCGTTGGCGACGAAATCGGCCGCGTAACCGAGCCGCTGGAGCAGCCCCAGGGCGACCTTTTGGTTTACGGGGTTGTCCTCCGCGATCAGGACGCGCAGAGGCATATCCGGTGCGAGCGGCATTGTCGCGCCCGGCGGGGCTTCCCTGCGGGCGGCCGGTTTGCCGTCGAACAACGTCGCGACGGCGTGCAGGACCGCGCTCGTCTTGAATGGCTTCGACACGTAGCGGACCGCTTCCCCGTCATCGCGCCCGTCCGGCGGCCGACCATACGGCACGACGATCAGACGCGGACAGCCCAGAGCCTCCAATTCCGGCGGCCGGGGGGCCCCGGCAGGCAGGTCCAGGATCAGCAAGGCTGGCGGCGCAGGCAGGGACGCAGCCAGAGCAGCCGCGCTCACGGCATCCTCGGCGACATGGCAGTCCACGGCGCCCCAGGAGAGGAAAATCCGGCGCAGACGCTCCCGATGGGCGGGATGCCCCTCCACGGCCAGCACCGGGCGATCGCGCAGCGGAGAGGGCAGCGCGGGCCCACCGTCGAGATCCGCGGGCGGGGCGGCGGCTTCGGCGACGATGCTGAAAACGAACGAGGAACCTTGCCCGGGCCTGCTTTCGGCCCGGATCGACCCTCCCATGAGTTGACAAAGCCGGTGGCAGATGGCGAGGCCGAGGCCGGTGCCGCCGTATTTCCGGGTGGTCGAGGAATCGACTTGGCTGAATGCCTTGAACAGCCGTCCCATGCGATCTTCTGGAATGCCGATGCCCGTATCCCGCACCGCGAATTCGAGCCGGGCGTTGCCTGCGGATGCCGAGCCGGTGGAACGAACCTCCACGGTGACGCTGCCCGAGGGGGTGAACTTGACCGCGTTGTTGAGCAGGTTGGCGATGACCTGCCAGAGACGGGTGGGGTCGCCGAAGATCCACGGCGGCACGCCGGGCCCGAGGCTGTAGGCCAGTTCGACGCCCTTGGCCGACGCCGAGGCGGCAAAAACATCCAGGATCTCCTCCAGCGTGAGCACCAGCCCGAAAGGCGCGCGTTCGAGTTCCATGCGGCCGGATTCGATTTTCGAGAAATCGAGGATGTCGTTGATGATCGCAAGCAAAGCCTCGCTGGAGGCGCGGATCGTGCTCACGCAGGCCAGCTGGTCCTCGGACAGCCCATTCCCCAGAAGCAAACTTGTCATGCCGATGATGCCGTTCATCGGCGTGCGGATCTCGTGGGACATCGATGCGAGGAATTCCGACTTCGCCTGCGATGCCGCGTCCGCCTCGGTTTTCGCACGCCGCAGTTCGCGCTCGGTTTCGACGCGCGCCGTGACGTCCTGTATGGTGCCGATGATGCGCACCGGCTTGCCCCCGGCGTCGGAAGCCACCGTTTTCGAGCGGACGTACACCCAGCGCCATTCGCCGGAGGCGGCGCGGACACGGTATTCGGCTTCGATCACGCCCACCGATCCGCCCAACTGCGAATCGTCGCGGGCGCGGACCGACTCCCCGTCCCCGGCATGGATCAGGGACTGCCAAGTGGCCCGGCTCGGAGCCATCTTATCGTGCTCGTAACCGAGCATGGACCAAAGCCCGCGGCTGTAAAACACATACCCCGCCGGCACGTTCCACTCAAAGATGCCGATCTCCGTCGAGTCCAGCGCGAGCCGGAGCCGCTCGTCCGAAAGCTTGAGCCTGCTCTCGACGCGACGACGTTCCTCGTTTTCGGCGAGCAGGCGGCGGTTCCACAACTCCGCCTCGAACTGGCCCGCCTTCGCCCGCCGCCCAAGATGCAGGCTGAGGCCCAGCAGCGCAGTGAGACCGAGGCCGGCGGCGAGCGCCAATTCCGGCAGCGACCGGCGTTCCGCCCGCCATTGCGCGTCCGCGTATGCCTGTTCGCGGCCGCGCAACCCCGCCCATAGCGTCAAAGTGAGGGCAAGACCGCCGATGATCGCCGGAAGCGGTGTCCACGCGGGGGGGACCGCCCCCCGGCCCCGTTTCTCCCAAGCCAGAAGGACCAGCGCGGCCCCGATAAGGGCGAGGCAGCCCGCCCCCGCCGTGCTCACGGCGATCGAGCCGGTCCAGGCCGCGAGGACCGGGACATTCGCAAGGTATCCGAACACGATCGTGCCGCCGATCGCCGCGATCAGGGACCCGCCTGCTGCCTCGGCGAAGCGCCGAAGCGGCGCGCCGACAGGGAACGCCGCCCAACCCAAGGTGCCGCCCCCGATCATGAAACATGCCGCCGAGACCGGATCGATCGCCAACAGCCTCGACCCGAAGGCGCCCCCGATCCAGGCGATCGCTCCGAGCACGCACGGTACGAAGCCGACGAGCCGCGCCTTGGGCCGGCCCTGCACCCGGAAGAAAAGGGCCGCCCCAAGCAGCAGGATCACGAGGCTTTCGGCCGACCCCATGAGGGCCCGGATCGCCGGACCCGGCGCGCCCCCCCGTTCCCATCGCAGGAAGGCGGATCCGCCTCCGGCGATCGCCAGAAAAAGCGCGCAGACCATCAGAACGCGCTCGAGCCACGATTTGCGCGGCGGTGGAGGTGCCATTAGGGGTGAAGCCCAGGTTGCCGAATTCGACGCCGCCTGCAAGGATGCAGCACGTTCCCTCTCCGGTCTTTTTGGCCTACTTGGCCGGAGGCTCCGAACGCGGGGTGGCCGTGTCCGGCGAAGGCCGGCCGGCGGACGAAGGCGCGGATGGCGCGGTCTCCGCCGCGTTTCGAAGCCAATTGGTCGGCCCGTTGGCAAACACCCACTCGGGTTTGTCGATCGGACCGATCAGCCGGACCTCCAGGACCCCCGACAACGGCGTCACGAGCACGTCCATGAATTTTTGGGGCAAGGCCCGGCTCTCCTCGAACGGATCGAGCCGCGCCAGAAAATCGAGCTGCCCGCGTTCCAGCGAGTACACGCCGTGGGCGCTGATCGCGGAATTGGCCCCCGTGACCGCTATATCCGGAAAGACGAGCCGAGGTCCGTCGATCCTGAAATCCGCATGCGCGGCCGTGAACCGCAGGGCCGTGAACCGCAGCAGCTCGGAGAGAAGCCCCAGCATCCGCAGTTGGCCGATTTGGCCGCCGCTCAACGAGGCGGCGCCGCCGCCATGGAAATCGTAGCCGCCGCCGAGCCTGCCGGAAGCCTTCATCGCCACATCCAGCCTCGCGCTGCCCTTCCCCTGGAAATAGCGGCTGGCCGGCTCCGGCGCCCGCGCGGAATGCCGCGCCAGAAACCTGCCGAGCGACACGACGGCGCGGCCGAGACCCGCGCCCTTGAGATCGGCCGAGACGCTGAGCCGACGAACGGCGCCCGAGATCCGCGCCTCCCCCTTCAGATCGCCGCCGGCCACGCCCGCGTCCACGCGCTCGAGTTCGATGTTCCCGTCGCGGATTTTCACGTCGAACGCCGCCCGCTCCAAAGGGATCTCGTGGAATGTCAGGGGCGCCGGGCTTCGCACGCGGATCGAGACCGTCCGGTGCTCGCCGCCGGGCGCGGCCGGGCCTTCGAACCGGCCGGTCAATGCGACCCGGGGAGGGCGCGAAAATGAAAATGGATGGATCCACGCATGGCCCTCGGCTCCGAAAAGCGGACCGACGGTGGCCGGATCCAGGGTGGAATCGACCGAAAGATCGACGCTCCGCCAGTCGTGCGCCGCGAGGTCGTACCGGCGGGTGAGGACGCCCGTTGCCGTCCCGGACCCGATCCGCGCGGTGAAATCGAGCGCATCGACGAAATTCGGACGGGCGAATAGTCTGGCCCGGAGATCGTCGAAGCGGACGCCCCGCATCGCGATTTCCGGGGCGTCGAACGCGACGAACACCGCGGCCTTCCGTCCGTCGGTCCAGCGCCCGCGCAAATCCACGGACGCGCGGATCGCCTCGCGGGAGACATCGAAGTTTCCGAAGAAATCCTTCCACCATGAGCCCGCGATCCATGGCGCGATGTCTAGGGGTCGAATGTGTCCGTCAAGGATGAACCGGTAATCCCGGCTCGTCACATTCTCCTCGAAATCGCCCCTCGCGAAATTCCCGCCCGCCCGCGCATACGCCCGCTTGGCGCGTAGCCACCCGCCCGCGAACGCTACCTCGCCACGGGCTTCGCCGATGTTCACCCCGCGGTAAGCCACATCCCGCGCCTCCACCCGCCCTTCCGCCTCCTCGAACCTCCAACCGGGGCCGAACCGCACTCGTCCCGAGAGCGCAACCGGCCTCGCACCAACGGCGATTCGGAGGCTTCGGCCGAGCTTCCGCTCGAGCCACTCCAGGAAGTCTCGTCCCGCCCTGGCGTCAAATTGCGCGCTGCCGGTCCTCCGATCGAGGGCGGCCCTCCCGCTCGCCGCAAACGGCTCGTCCCAGAGGCGGGCGGCGACCCTTCCGGACACGCGGGGATAGGCCGCGATGTCGATGACCGCGGCCGGATCCTCGGCCACGGTGCCCTCCGCGGCGAGCCGCGACGCGGCGGCCCGGATGCCGGACGCCGTCACCCGCCGGGAGCGCCCGGAACCATGCACCCGCACGCCGCTCACTTCGGCCGCCAGCGAGTCGACCCGGACGCCATCCGCCAGCGACGCAGCGGCCGCCCGGACCTCGAAATCGGCCGCCTCCGCGGACGCGCGGCCCAAAACCCATTTCCCGCTCACGCTCACTCCGCGCGCGGATAGGTGAAGGCCCGGTCCGGCCCTGACCGCGTCCGCGGCGAAGGCAAACTCAGCCCGGGTCCCCCCCCGCGCCGCCGGGGTCAGCCTAACCTCAAGCACCGGACGATCCAACCGATTGAGCTTCCCCAGCGCGGCGGCGATCGTCCGGCTCCATCGCGGATAATTCGCCGCGAACCACGGGGCGCCCGGAAGGGGGCCGCTCGTTCGCGGCGTGGAACCCGGCAGCCGGATC
Source organism: Opitutaceae bacterium (assembly GCA_050737455.1). Taxonomy (GTDB): domain Bacteria; phylum Verrucomicrobiota; class Verrucomicrobiia; order Opitutales; family Opitutaceae; genus Palsa-1447. Next base: position 5,413 of record JBOHXF010000154.1, read on the forward strand.
GCGCCATATCCGGCGAGCGCAAGGGGGCCCATCCATCCGCTGAAGGCCCGCACCTCGAGCTTCCCCCGTTCCGGCAGAAGGTCGAAATCAACGTCTCGGATGATCCGGTCGGCGCTGCCCGATGGGGAAAGCATCGCCGGCACGCGAAGAGAAAGGCCCGTCGCCCGCTCCTCGACCGGCGCGAAGCGTCCGACCAGCAGCGCCCATGGGTCCAGGCGCAGAAAGACGGAGCGCGCCTCGGCGACGGGTTCGTTGAACCCCGAAAGGCGGAGCCGGACATTCTCGACCAGAAGGCGCCCCGTGGGGTCGAACCAAGTCCGGCCGAAGCTCGCGCGCAGGCCCGACGCGGCGAGGCGCCCCTCGAAAGCATCGAGCACGAATCGCGGCACCGCCACCTCATGCACGTGCACGACATAAGCCTGGGCGATCGCGAGCAAACCGAGCGGCACCCACAGCAGCCAGCACGCCACCGTGAGCGCCGCGTCGACCGAGCGCCGCCAGGCCGACGGAGAGAGGCGCACGGGGGACGAAGCCATCGCCGTGAAGGTCCGCCTATTTTGCCGGGACGGTTTCCGCTTTCCGCGGCGAATCGGCCGTAGGACCGGGATCGCGGCCGGCGTAGGTCAGCTTCCACAG
>JBOHXF010000155.1:0-7338 GCA_050737455.1 Opitutaceae bacterium
GAGCTGCACGATCTGGCTGTGATCGACGAAAAGGTTCACGTCGGGCCCGAAATTGCGGACGTACCACCCGAACACCTCCGGGTCGGCGGCCTCGAACATGACCCTGTCGAGGCCGAGCGCGGCGGCAACCTTGGCCGGCACGTCCGAACGCCAGGCACGGACGCTTTCGGTGATGCCCTCCGACTCGATCATGATATCATCGGCGCCGGCCTCGATGAGCCGCTGGGCCTTCTGGATCATGACGGCCGGGTCGCCGGCGCCGAGCGCCTCAAGCGCCTCGGGTGTGCTGGCGCCGCCCGCCCCGAACTGGATGCCCACCTCGACCTTCGCCTTGAGCCCGAAATCGTGGGTGCGCCGCACGAGGGACTCCCAGTCCTCGAGCGGAAGCGTGACAAAGCCGCACGAAAGTTCGACGACGTCGAAGCCCAGTTCGCGGCAGCCGCCAAGGTACGCGTCGACCGCATCCGGCCCCTGGGTGAGCACGTGTTCGATGAACCCGCCCGTGGACACGGCGACGCCATGCTCGTGGGCGAGATCCAGCAGCTCCTTGACCGCCTTGCGCGGCATGAGCGAGAACGAGCCGCCCGCGAATTTGAGGGCGTCCACATAATCCCCCATCGTTTCGAGAATGTCGGCGAGCTGGCGTTTGCCCATCGGGGCGTAGTACGGTCCGCGGATCTCCGTCCGGCCCCTCGTCCGGGGTTTCCCGGGGCGGTCGTTCAGCCGGACAAAAGGCATTGTTCGTTCGCTCGTTGCGGCCATCGCTTCCTCCCGCGGCTAACTTCGGTGCGGTCGAAGAAAAGCGCAAGCCGTCTTAGTGGAAACCGGATCAGCCCGATTTGAGGCGCCTGGCCCGGCAGCGGGAGGTCATCAGATCGGTCGGATGCGTGCCGAAGCTCTGGTGCCGCGAGGCGGATCCAGGGTCGCGCCACCTGCCATTATCGGGCATGCCCTTTCGGACCACCCGCACGGAACGTCGCATTCTGAGCATTCTCGTCTTGCTCGTCCTTCTCGGATTGATCGGGATGTATTGGCGCCCATGACTTCGACCCCAAGCCGGTTTCCCCCGCTCGCGCCCTGGGCGGTGCTGGCTCTGACGGCGCTCCTGGCCGCCTGGACGGCCCAGCTTTATTTCTCCAGCCGCGCGGAAAATGGCGTGCTCCGCGAGGAGGTGCGGCTGGCCGACCTCGACGGGCAGCTTCTGCGCAATGCGCGGGAGGAGGATCGCCTGGTCGGGTCGCGGACCATCGCGGTGCTCAAGACGGCCCTGAAGCAGGCCGCCGACCCCGCGCGGCTGCGGCTGTGGGTCCTCGCCGGACCGGTTCCGGGACCATCCTCGCCCGTCGCGGCGGTCGCTTGGAATCCGGTTGCCGACAAGGGCATCTTCACCGCCGCGGACTTGCCGGCCGCGCCGCCCGGGCAGGAGTACCGGCTTTGGTTCCTTCCGGCCGGCGGCGAATCGTCCGCGGAGTCGCGCGCGGCACGCCGGGGCCGGCCGGCCAGCACTCGCCTCGCCCTTTCCGATTCCGCCGCGGACACGATGCGGATGAGCATTTTCGCGGCCGTGGGCTTGGCTCCGCACGCGCGGCTCGGAGTCACGCTCGAGCATTCCCGCGAAGCGGCGCGGCCAACGATGCCTTTCGTGCTGCTCAGCCGCTAGAAGTGCCCCCCGGCGCCGGCGGAATGCCTTCGAAGGCGGCGGCGTCACATTTGGGGTGCGTCGGCGCCGATCGTTCGTCAACTTGGCCGTTTTCATGATCATCAAACCCAAAGTACGCGGCTTCGTCTGCGTGACCGCGCATCCGACAGGCTGCGCAGCGCACGTGGGGGAATGGATCGATTACGTGAAATCCCGGGGACCGATCCCCGCCGGCCCGAAGAAGGTCCTCGTGATCGGCGCGTCGACGGGCTATGGGCTCGCGTCGCGGATCGCCGCCGCGTTCGGCTCGGGAGCTTCCACGCTCGGGCTGTTTTTCGAGCGTCCGTCGGAGGAGGGGCGGCCCGCGACACCCGGCTGGTACAACTCCATCGCATTCACCCGCGCCGCACGGGCGGCTGGGCTGTACGCCGCGAATCTCAATGGCGACGCGTTCTCGGACGAGATGAAGGCTCGCGCGATCGATCTGCTCCGCCGGGAGATGGGCCCGGTCGATCTCGTGGTGTACAGCCTTGCTTCCCCTCGGCGCGTCCATCCCCGGACCGGCGTCACGCACAAATCGGTCCTCAAGCCGATCGGCGCGCCGTACACCAACAAGACGGTCGACTCGGACAAGGGCTTGGTGACCAGCGTCACGATCGAGCCGGCCACAAACCAGGAGATCGCCGACACGATCGCCGTCATGGGCGGCGAGGACTGGGAGATGTGGATCGCGGCCCTTTCCGATGCCGGTCTGCTCGCGCCCGGCGCCCAGTCTGTCGCCTACTCGTACATCGGGCCCGAGGTGACCTGGGCAATCTACCGGAACGGCAGCATCGGAACCGCGAAAAACGATCTCGAGCGGGCGGCCCGGGCAATCGACGCACGGCTCCGGCTGGCCGGAGGCCGGGCATGCATTTCCATCAACAAAGCCCTCGTGACGCAGGCCAGTTCCGCCATTCCGGTCGTGCCGCTCTATATTTCCATCCTGTACAAGGTCATGAAAGCTCGCGGGTTGCATGAAGGCTGCGCCGAGCAGATGCACCGCCTGTTCGCGTCCCAGCTCTATGCTCCCGGCGGCCCCCGGTTCGACGAGGCCGGCCGCGTCCGGATTGACGACTTGGAAATGCGTCCGGACGTGCAGGAAGCGGTGCGGCGCATCTGGCCTGCGGTCACCACGGAGAATCTTGCGGAAGAAACCGACATCGCGGGCTACCGCGAGGATTTTCTTAAACTCTTCGGCTTCGGGCTCTCCGGCGTGGACGCCAACGCCGAGGTCGAGCCCCATGTGCCGCTGATCTGATCACGGAGCCGCCGCAGATCGGGGCGATAGGCGGTCCCGATTTCCGTTGACCGTCCCCCTTGCAACCCTGTCATAATGGGGCAGGTCGACGCCTCCATTCGACGTCCAGCGGATTCGTTTGAGGGGCGTCGACGCGAACCGCCCCCCCCATGAATCGAATCACGCTAGCGGACGTCGCCAAGCGCGCCGGGGTTCACGCCAGCACGGTTTCCATGGCGCTGCGCAACCATCCGAGCCTTCCCGCGGCGACTAAGGATCGGCTGCGAAGCATGGCCAAGGCCATGGGCTATGTTCCGGATCCGGCGCTCAGCGCGCTCGCCGCCTACCGGCGCATGAGCGCGCGGAAGCCCGAGGGCGAACGGCTCGCCTATGTGACCGACTGGTTTTCCTCCGAGGGCTGGAAGGAAATGCCGGCCCATGCGGAGTTTTTCGAAGGCGCGGCCGAGAAGAGCCGCGAGCTGGGCTACCGCCTCGAGCATCATTGGCTTGGCGAGCATGGAATGTCCGCGGCCCGTCTGGGCTCGATCCTGCTCAACCGGGGCATCGTCGGGCTGATCCTCGCCTCGCAGCGCCTCATTCCGGGCATTTCGTTCGATTTCGACTGGCCCCGGTTCTCCGCCATCAAAATCGATTATTTCCCGGCGGAGCCGCCGATCCATTGTGTGTCCAACGACCAGCGGGCGATCGTGCAGATGGCGACGCAAAAAGCGCTGGCCGCCGGGTACCGGCGCATCGGCCTGGTGCTTGAGCGTCAGTTCGACCTCAGCGCGCGGGAGGCCTGGTCGGCAGGATTCCTGGCCGAGCTGCAACGGCTGAAGGCGAGCGACCGCGTCCCCATCCTCCATTTTTCCAACGACCAAGCCAACCTCTCGGGGCTCAGCGATGAGAACCAGCCGATCGGCCGGAGGCGCTTCGCACCGTGGTACGCCAAACATCGCCCGGAGGTCGTGATCGGCTATGGCCGGCATGTCCGCCCCAGCGTTGAAGAGACCGGATTGAACATCCCCGGCGAGGTCGCGTTCGTTGAATTGTTCCTCGAGGACTCCACGGGAGCGACCGCGGGCGTGCGGGAAAACTGCCGGCGGGTCGGAGAGGTCGCGGTGGAGGAATTGGTCGGCCAGTTGCATCAAAATCTGCGGGGCCTGCCTCGTTTTCCGACTTGCACGCTGGTGGAAGGCACCTGGGTGGACGGCGCCTCGCTGCCGCCTCTGCCGGGCTCCCGGACGGCGCCCTGCCCGAGCCGCGCACAACCTGCGGGCGCGGCTGCCGGCGCGGACGCGTAGAGGGTGCGCCGGCTCCGAGCGCCGCCAGAGGGGAACCCCTGGGGGACGGGCTCGGGTCTCCCACACGTGGAAACCGCCAATAGCGTTCCCGTGCCGAGGCCGGGCGGAGTTGCCGGTCAGCCCTCGAACGCCTCGACGCTCAGGGAGCGGCCGTTGTCCTTGGGGCCGAGCTGGAGGAGGAACGGAGCCGCGACTTCCGCCCAGCGTTCGGGCTTCGGCTGCGAAGCCGCGCCGTCCGGCCAGCATTGCCGGAGCATCGCGGTGTCGATGACCCCGGGATTGACCGGCACGGCAGCCAACCCGTCGGGCAGCTCCTCCGCCAGCGCCTTCGTCAGGCCCTCGATCGCCCACTTGGAGGCGCAATAGGGCGCCACCTTCGAGGCAACGCCGCGTCCCCACCCGGAGCTGAAATTGACGATCACCCCCCTCTTGCGCTCGATCATGGCCGGCACGAAAGCGCGGATCACGTTGGCGGCGCCGGCGACGTTCACCGCCAGGATCTGGCCGAACTTTTCCGGCGGAACCTCCCAGAGCGGAGCCGGATCGTTCATCAGCCCGGCGTTGTTGATCAGCAGATCCGGCGCCCCCATCCGCCCGAGGACCTGCTCGGCCCAGATCGCCACCCGTGTCGGCTGCGTGACATCGACCGGCGCGAAATCGTGCGGCTCGGGATAGGTGAACCGCAGCTCGAAGATGTCCTTCCCGCTCCGGCCGCAGCCGGCCACGACGTGGCCGTGGCCGATATACCATTGCGCAAGCGCCCGCCCCAGACCGCGCGTCACCCCGGTGAGGACGATGTTCATCGGACGCGGAGCGCGTTAGTCGCGGCTTTGGATCGTCAGATTGCTCAGCCCATTGCTTCGGCAGGCATCCATGACGAACGTGAGCCGTCCGATCTGCCCTTTCTCGTCGCCTTTGATCACGATCGGAACGTCCGGCGCCTGGTTGTGGACCTGGACCAGCGCGCTCTCCAACTGGTCGTCCGTAAGCTGCTTTCCATTAAGGAAAAGCGCACCTTGCTTGTCGATCCCGATGATGATGCCGTTCTTGATGTCGTTCTTCCCCGCAGTCTCGATCTTGGGCAGTGTGATGTTCAAAGTTGTGACCGACTTGAACTGCATGGTCACGAACGCGAAGAAAATCAGCATCACGAGCACGTCGATAAGCGGCACGAGGTTCAGCTCGGGCCGCTTCCGCGGACGGTTCATGAGCGCGCTCATGCGGACCTAGGTGCCGAGCCGCGCCTCGCTCCGCTGTTCGGCCGATTCCAGGCGGGACCGCCGCAGAATGCGTTCGACCAGCACCTCGAGCTCCGCCGCGTAGTTCTCCACCTTGCGCTGGAGATAGCCGAAGAAAACGAGGGAGGGGATCGCGATCACGAGACCGATGATCGTCGCCGAAAGCGCGAGGGCCACGCCTTTCGTGAAGACCACCGGATCGGGGAGACCCGTGTCGGGGGAAATCTGCGAGAAGACCTTGAGGAGTCCGGTGACCGTGCCCGACAGGCCGATCAGGGGGGCCGCTGCGTAAATGACCTCCAGGTAGGGAACGCCCCGCAGCATCCGGTTGACCTCAAGCCGGGCGTAGGCCTTGACGGCGTCCTCGTCGTTGGCGTGCTGGTCCGAGAATTCCACGATGCGCGCCAGCGACGTGTGCCGGCCCCCCGTCAGGGAGCGGCCGGCGGTCACCGCGTCCACAAGGTCCTGCGGCATGACGGCCACGCGGCGGAGCGCGTAGGCGCGCTCGCAGAATATGAAAACCGCCGCCGCCGAACACACCCCCAAGGGGTATATCAGGAGCCCGGCGCCGGTAAAAACGTCGATCATTGCAAAAAACATGGCGGCAAGAGGATGCGGATATGACGCGCGGCTGCGGGAAAAGGTCCACTGATTCTGCCAGGGGGAGATGCCACCGCCAAGCTCAATGCGCGGCCCTTGCGCGGGTTGCCGTCCCGCAGCGGAATACCGAAGAAAGACCTCCCTCGACGGAGGTCCTCGGTCGAAGCCGTCGAGCCCGGCCAGGGCCGGTCAGACCGCCATGTACGGGTGCCTCCCCGCGAGCTTCCGGACCTCGGGCAATCCCTCCAAAAGTTCGCCGATCGCGTCCCAGCGCCCGTTGACCAGGGCGTCCCGGGCCGACTCTCGAAGCGCGGCCGGGACGCAGTCGGCCCCAAACCGGATCGACGGCCTGGCCACGTCCACGACGAGCTCCAACGCCGGCTCGGCGGCGACCGCCGCGGCGACGCGGGCGATATCCTCGCGCCGGGCCGTAAGGCAGGGGATCCCCAGGGTGACGCAGTTGCCGAAGAAGATCTCGGCAAAGCTCTCGGCGAGGATCGTCCGGATGCCATACTTCCGGAGGGCCTGGGGCGCGTGCTCGCGCGAGGAGCCGCAGCCGAAATTCGCGCCGGTCAGGAGCACGGAGGCCCCCTGGAAGCGCGGATCGTTCAGCGGATGCTCCTTGTCCGAGCCGTCGGCGTTCTTGCGCACGTCGTAAAACAAATACTGGCCGAGGCCTTCGAAGGTGACGCACTTCATGAAGCGCGCCGGGATGATGCGGTCGGTGTCGATGTCGTTGCCGGGGACATGGACGGCCCGGCCGGCGACGGAGGTGATTTTGGCGAGGGACATGGCGTGCGCGAAAACGGGTTTGTAGGTTCAGGAGACGCCGAACACTTCCCGGGCGTCGGCCACGCGGCCGCTGACGGCGGCGGCGGCCACCATGAGGGGGCTCATGAGGAGGGTGCGGCCGGTCGGGCTGCCCTGGCGCCCCTTGAAATTGCGGTTCGAGGAGCTGGCGCAGAGCTGGTCGCCGACGAGCTTGTCCGGGTTCATCGCGAGGCACATCGAGCAGCCGGCGTCGCGCCATTCGAAACCCGCGTCCCGGAAAACCCGGTCGATGCCCAGCTCGGCGCACAACCGGCCGACCCCCTGCGAGCCGGGAACGGCGATCGCCTTCACCCCCGGAGCGACCTTCCGTCCTTTCAGATGACGGGCGACCTCCTGGAAGTCGCTGAGCCTGCCGTTCGTGCACGAGCCCAGGAACGCCACATGGATGGGCGTTCCCTTGATCGGCGCGCCGGGTCGCAGCTTCATGTAGGCGAGTGCCTCCTCGAT
>JBOHXF010000156.1:0-1934 GCA_050737455.1 Opitutaceae bacterium
GCGTATGGCAGTGCGCACGGCGGCCGACTTGAGCTCCATAAATTCGGCGCCGATACGTTCGAAGTCGCGCAGGGAATCGTGTGCATCGGCGAGAGCCTGGAGAGCGCGATTGCGGAGTACGTGATCACCGGAAGCGGTGGCGGCGTTGAGGTCGGCGGCGGCGGTGCCGATCCAGGCGCGGACGGCGGCGAGGTCGGCTTCGTTACCACGCAGGCTCGCCTCGACCGAGCGCAGGGTGCATTCGGCATCGCGGAGATTGCGGCGGGCATCGCGGATGACGGCAGCGGTTTGGTCCATGCGGCGATCGCCAGGATAGGAGTCGCTGGGTGGAGGGGCGAGCGAATGCGGCAGAAGGGCCAGGCATTTTTTCCTGGACTACTCCGCTGTTTGCCGCCAACATTCCTGAGTCATGGAAAGCAGCGAACGAGTGCAGGGCCGGCCGATCCAACCGCAGGACGTGGAATCGATCCGGCAAATTATCGCAGCGCATCCGAAGTGGACGCGCAAGCAGATCGCGCGCGGGCTGTGCGAGGCATGGACCTGGACCGACGGCCGAGGGCGGCTGAAGGACTTCGCCGCGCGGAGTCTGCTCATGAAACTGGCCGAGCGCGGGCTCATCACGCTGCCGCCACTGCGGTATCGTCGCCCGAAAAGCTGGGCTTGGGCCAAGGGCGGAGATCTGGCGGCCGGGCGCGAGGCGCCTGTAGAGGCGGCGCTGGGTATGCTGCGGCCAATCACCGTTGAGCCGGTGGAGGCCGGGAGCGCGGATTACCGCCGGTGGCGGGAATATCTGCGGGCGCACCATTACCTCGGGCTGAGGATCGTGGGCGAGAACATGGCGTATCTTGCCCGGGATCGGGATGGGCGCGAGGTCGGATGCCTACTCTTCGGGGCCGCGGCCTGGAAGTGCGCTGTGCGGGACGCATTTTTGGAATGGAGCGCCGCGGAGCGCGAGCAGCGGCTCACCGAGGTGACGAACAACACGCGGTTTTTGATCCTGCCGTGGGTGAAGGTGCCGCACCTGGCAAGCCATGTGCTCGGGCTGGTCGCCCGGAGGATCGGCGAGGACTGGCGGAAAAAATACGGGCATGAGATCCGGTGGCTGGAAACGTTCGTGGAGCGGGACCGGTTTCGAGGAACCTGTTACCGGGCGGCGAACTGGATATGCGTGGGCCAGACGCAGGGGCGCAGCCGCCAGGACCGGCATAATCGGCTGCGGGTTCCGGTGAAGGACGTGTACGTGTACCGGCTGGAACGATGAAGCGGCTGGAAGCGGAGAATCGACGGCTGCGGCGGAAAAACCGACGACTGGTTGGGGACAACCTGCGGCTCAAGCGGGAGAACGCCGCGGTGCGCAAGGAGAACCGGCGACTGAAATCGGAGCTGGAGCGCTCGCGGCGCCGGGAACGGACCTACCGGCGTCAGGCCTGGGGCCGCAAATCCGAAAAGATGTCGCGGCCAAAGGCGGCGAACGCGGCAAGCCCGCGGCCGAAAAAGACGAGCGACCAAGCGAAGCCGCGGCAAAAGCGCGGGCCCAAGCCGTTCGATCCGGCGCTGCCGCGGGAGAAGGTAATGCTGCCCGACCCGCCGGAGGATAAGCTGCGCTGCCCGGTAACGGAAAAGCTGATGAAGGAAGGCTTCACCGAGACGGTGGAGGTGCTGCGGATCATCCCGGCGCGAGCCATCGTGCAGCAATACGAGCGGCGGGTCTTCGTGAGTCCGGCGAAGACGGCGCCGGTGTGCACGCCGTGGCCGGAGGATATCAGCGAGCGGGCCGGACGTCTTCACGTCCAAGTAAGACATTTACCATCGAAGCCCCGGCGATTTCCTTCGCCGACCTACGCTCTGTCGAACTGGGTGAACCTTCGGCTCAGATCCGGCAACGGGTGACGCAAGCCCGCGCGGTCCAATCCGCCCGCTACGGCAGGACCGGC
>JBOHXF010000157.1:0-7966 GCA_050737455.1 Opitutaceae bacterium
AGCCTATGCTGCGCAGCGGCGACCGGAAGCGCTCGGCGACGGGCTCCAGCGTCATCGAGCCCTCCGCAAACGAGAAAAGCGGCAGATCGCGCTCCAGAACGAAGAGGGTGAAGGCGTGCTCCCGCGCCGCCGGAAGCAGCGCCCGAGCAAGCGCCAGGACGTACTGGCCCACGCCGGAGCGACCTTGATCCAGGGGCGAGGCGGAAATGGCGATTTTCATGGTTCGGCGATCAGAAAGAATTCGCTCAGCCGCATGCGCGCAAGGGCGTGGCGCACGGGCCGGCTCGGCTTGAACAGGATGAGCGCGCGCCGCGACGCCGACCGGCGTTTGCGCCAGGAGGCGAGCAGGGCGAGTCCGGTGCTGTCGATCGAGCGCACCGCGTCGAGCGCGAGCACGCAGTGGCCCGGCATGTCGAGGGCCCGGGACCAGAAGCGCCACTGCCGCTCCAACGCGGCCCGGTGGAGGGCGGTTCCGGCGTCCACCCGAAGTCCATAGGAAGTCGCGGTGAAGGACGGTTCGGACACCGGACCCGATTCCGGCGCGGGCGGGAGGCAGCGGCGCTGGAGCCAGAGTTGCGGGAAAAAATGGATCAGATCGTCAGCGTAACGGCGGAAAAGCCTTCTGGGCTCGCGGGCCAGCCGGAACCCCCATTCGATCCCGCCGCGGCGCATCCACCGCGGCGCGCGGCAAACGCGGCCGGCAAGGAAGTCGACAGTCGCACCGACCCCCATCGTCACGGGAACGCCCAACTGGCGGTAATGCGCGGCGATCCATTTTTCCTGCTTGGGGCAGCCGAAGGAGACGAACAGAAGGTCCGGGGCCGCTGCTTTGATGCGAGCCGCGATCTCGGCGTCATCCTCCGGGCCGAAGGGCCGGAAAGGAGGGGAAAAGTGCGCCACGGCGGGCAGGCCGGGGTGCTCCACCTCGACGCGATGGGCCGCATCCGCCGCGACCTCCGGGGTGCCGCCCAGAAAAAAGATCCGCCAGCCCCGCTCCGCCGCCCGGCGGATGAGTTCGGGGACGAGGTCGGACCCGGCCGCGCGGCCGGGAAGGGCGTTGCCGAGCCACCGCGAGGCCCAAAGGAGCGGAGTTCCGTCGCACAGGACATGGTCCGCGCCGAGCAGCACTCGCCGAAGCTCGCGGTCGCGCCGGGCTTTCACGAGAAAATCGACGTTCGCGGTCACAAAAAAGTGCGGCCGCCGCCCGGCGACGGCAGCGGCGGCTCTCTCCACCGCATCGCCTATCGTCAATGGATCGAAGGTGACGCCGAGGAGGGAGATCGGCAGGGCCTGCGCGCAGCCCGGCGCCTGTGGGGCGGCGACCATGGAGAGCATGGACCGGCGGCACCGAGGTTCCGGTCTGGGTTCTTCTGCCCAAAATGGCGCCCGCCGCCGGGGGCGCGGGGCACGTTCGCTGGGGTGGCGACCCACCGACATTTCAAGGGCTTCCAACGCTCCGAGGAGCCTGGGCGCGGTCTTTTCCGGTTTCCCATGACGCTCTTTCGCTTCCTTGTCCGGTATTCCCCGGCCATGGTGATCTGGACCTCGCTCGCGGCGTTCGTGAGCGGCGGTTGCAACGCGGGCCTGATCGCGATGATCAACGAGGTTCTCTCGCAGCACGGGCACGTTGCCTCGAAAATCCTCTTCGCCTTCATCGCCTTGGGGCTGGGGCGCATCGCGAGCAACGGCGTCGCCCAGATCATGCTGGCCCGCTTTTCCCAGGCCACGACCGCGCGCATGCGCCGAGATCTGGTCACGAAGATCCTGAGCGTGCCCCTGCGCCGCTTGGAGGAGCTGACCACGCCCCGCCTCATGGTTGCCCTGACCGAGGACGTCAACGAGATCATGCAGGCCATGCTGCTCATTCCCGCGTTCGCGGTGAACCTGGCCATCCTGATCGGCGGCGCGGTCTACCTGGGCTTCCTTTCGCTGCCGGTCCTCGGCGCCATGGGCGCTTTCATCGTCTGCGGCGCGGTCACCTACCGGATGCTGATCCATCGCGGCTTTGGACACTTGGCGGCGGCGCGGGAAGGGCAGGACCGGCTGTTCCGGCATTTCCGGGCGCTGACCGAAGGGATCAAGGAGCTGAAACTGCACCGCGTCCGGCGCGAGGCGTTCGTCCGCGAGGACATCGAGAGCGCGACCGCGGTCTGCCAGCGGCACAACGTTGCCGCCGAGAGCCGGTTCATTTTCGCCCAAAACTGGAGCCAGTTCCTCTTCTTCGTCTTGGTCGCGGGGATCCTTTTCGCGCTCCCGCGGATGGCCAAGATCAGCCCGACTGAGCTCACCGGCTACGTCATCGCCATCCTGTACCTCATGGGGCCGCTCTCCGGGCTCCTGTCATCGCTTTCGGTATTCGGCCGCGCTTCTGTGTGCTTGAACAAGGTGGAGGCGCTGGGGCTCACCCTCGCGGCCAACGCCGGGGACAACGGCGCCGCGCCGGTCGGGGCGCCGGAAGCATTCGAGACTCTCGAACTGGCCGGCATCCAGCATCATTACCACCGGGAACGCGAAGACGACCACTTCATGCTGGGCCCGATCGACCTGTCCTTTCGCCCCGGGGAACTCGTGTTTCTGGCGGGCGGCAACGGAAGCGGGAAATCGACGCTCGCCAAGGTGATCGCCGGCCTGTACCCGCCCGCCGCCGGGGAGATCCGGCTGAACGGCCGGGTGATCGGCGATCACAACCGTGACGATTACCGCCAGTGCTTTTCAGCGGTATTCGCCGATTACCATCTCTTCGACCGGCTGATCGGCGTTCCGCGCCTCGGCGCCGACGAGCGGGCCCGAGGCTACCTCGAGCGTCTGCACCTCGACCACAAGGTTTCTGTTGAGGACGGGGTCTTCTCGACAGTCGAGCTGTCGACGGGCCAGCGCAAGCGCCTTGCCCTCCTGTGCGCGTACCTCGAGGACAGGCCGTTCTTCCTCTTCGACGAATGGGCCTCGGATCAGGATCCGCTCTTCAAGGAGGTTTTCTACACCCAAGTGCTCCCGGAACTGCGCTCGCGCGGCAAGGCGGTCCTTGTCATCACGCATGACGACAAATATTTTCCGCTGGCCGACCGGCTCATCAAGCTCGACTACGGCAGGCTGACCGGAGACGAGCGGCCGGGCCCCGTTCCGAACGGGATTGCTCCCGGCGGCGGGCACGGGATAGACACTGGTGCCTTCAGCCCCGATGCCCTTTCGGCTTCTTCGTCCGATACTCTGCTTATGCGCATTCACGGCCGCTCCTGAACTCCGAGCGGAACCGCTCCGGTCCGCCGCGCAGGCGCCCCGCGAGCGGCTCTCATTGGACCTCGGATGGCGCTTCGCCAAGGGCGACCCCCCCGGGGCCGGGGACAGCCTGTCGTATGCCAGGCTGCGGGACCGCCTTCTTGCGACGCGCGACAGGTTCCTGGGCCGGGCCCCTGAAGGCCAGTCGAGCCCCGAACCCGCGGCCGGCTATGCCGCTCCGGGCTTCGACGACCGCGGCTGGCGGGCCGTGGACCTGCCTCACGACTGGGGCATCGAGGGTCCCTTCGATCCGAAGGCTCCCGGAGACACCGGCCGCCGCCCTTGTTTCGGGGTCGGCTGGTACCGCCGCCACTTGTCCCTGCCAAAATCGGCCGCGGGCCGCCGCTTTTACCTCCAGATTGACGGGGCGATGTCGTACGCCTCGGTTTGGCTGAACGGACGGTTCGTCGGCGGCTGGCCCTACGGCTACGCGTCCTTTGAACTCGACCTGACGCCGTACGTTCGGATTGGAGGGGACAACGTTCTCGCCGTCCGGCTCGACAATCCGCCCGACTCCTCGCGGTGGTACCCCGGCGCCGGACTGTACCGCAACGTTTGGCTGCTCGAGACCGGTCCCGTGCACATCGCCCACTGGGGCACCTACGTCACGACCCCGCGGGTGTCGCCGGAGTCGGCTGCGGTGGACCTCCGCATTAAGGTCCAGAACGATGGAACGGACCCGGTGCGGGCGAACGTCCGCACGGCCGTCTACGCGCTCGGGCGGAACGGCCTGCCGGAGGGCCGGCCCGTCGCCTCGTCGCGGGATTCCCCTCTCGCCATCGCCGCTGGAGCCGCGGCCCAGGCGAGCCAGAGCCTTGCCATCGCCCATCCGGCGCTTTGGAGCATTCGGGCGCCGCGCGAATACCTCGCCGTGACGACGATTGAGGAGCGGGGGCGGGCCGTGGATCGCTACGACACCCCCTTCGGCGTGCGGACGATCGCCTTCGATCCGAGCCGGGGCTTCTTTCTCAACGGCGAGCACCTCAAGTTTCAGGGGGTTTGCGATCACCACGATCTCGGCGCCCTCGGCGCCGCCCTCGACATCGACGCGCTGAAGCGCCAGCTCCGAGAATTGAAGGAAATGGGCTGCAATGCGATCCGGACGAGTCACAATCCTCCCGCCCCCGAGCTGCTTGAACTGTGCGACCGAATGGGCTTCCTCGTCATGGACGAGGCGTTCGACTGCTGGGCGACCGGCAAGCGGCCGAACGACTATCACCGGCTCTTCGCCGACTGGCACGAGGCGGACCTCCGCGCCCTCCTCCGGCGGGACCGCAACCATCCCTGCGTGGTCCTGTGGAGCATCGGCAACGAGGTCCCGGACCAGACGAGGCCGGCCGGCCCGGCCCTCGCGCGCGAACTGGTGGCCATCGTGCACCAGGAGGACCCCACGCGGCCGGCGACCGCGGCCTGCAACCAGCCCGAAGCGGCCGACAACGGCTTCGGAAGCGAGCTCGACGTATTCGGCTATAATTACCAGTGGCGGCGCTACCGCCGGTTCCGGCGGGACCATCCGCACACCTTCCTGTTCGGCAGCGAAACCGACTCCACCGTGAGTTCGCGCGGGGTGTACGTCTTCCCGGTCGTTGCGGACAAGCTCCAGGGGCGCACCGCCGACTGGCAGGTCAGCTCATACGACTTGTACGCGCCGCCCTGGGCGTATCCGCCCGACAACGAGTTCCGGGCGCAGGAAGAAATGCCCGAGGTAGGAGGGCAGTTCGTGTGGACAGGCTGGGACTACCTCGGCGAGCCGACGCCGTTCGGCGGGCCGGACGACCCGGCGCGCAGCTCCTATTTCGGGATCATCGATCTCGCAGGCTTTCCCAAGGACCGCTTCTATCTCTATCAGGCGCACTGGCGGCCCGACCTGCCGATGGCCCATCTCGTCCCGCACTGGACCTGGCCCGATCGGGTGGGGAAGGTGACCCCGGTTTTCGTTTACACCTCGGGCGACAGCGCCGAACTGTTTCTCAACGGCCGCTCGCTCGGCCGGCGGAGCAAGGGGGCCGGCACGTATCGGCTGTGCTGGGACGACGTCCGCTACGAGCCGGGCGTCCTGAGGGTGATCGCCTACAAGAACGGCCGGCGCTGGGCCGAAGCCGCCGAGCGCACCGCGGGCGCCCCCGCGGCGATCCGGCTCGTCTCGGACCGGATGACGCTCCCCGGCTCGCGGCGCCTGGCCTTCATCACCGCCTCCGTGGTCGACCGCGCGGGCACCCTCTGCCCCGATGCGGACGAGCGGATGCGCTTCCATGTGGAAGGCCCGGCCGAGATCGTCGCAACCGACAACGGCGATGCGACCTGCCTGGAATCTTTCCAAAAACCGGACCGAACCGCCTTCCACGGCCTGGCGCTGGCGATCGTGCGCTCCAATGGGGCCGGCCCGGCGACGATCACGGTGACGGCGGACGCGCCCGGCTTGGTTTCCGGATGGGCGGAGCTGCGGATCGCGGCCGCGCCCCAGTAAGTTCCGGCGGGTTCCTGGCTTGTACACGGCGATCCATTCGGACAGAACAGTCCGGTGATGAAGCTACGGCGGCTACCGGTCGTGCTCCTGCTGGCGTCCCCGGTGTTCGGACTTCCGCCGGATTTCGGACCGCCGATGAGCGGCACCGACAGGGCCGGCTGGCAAGCCGTTTGGCGGCACGATTACAGCGATGCGCTCGCCAACTTCCAGTCGGCGCTCCGCGCCAACGCCAAGGATGGGGAGGCGTACGGAGGGAGGGCGGAGGTGGAGCAGGCGCGGGGCGAGCCGCGGCGGGCGCTGGCCGATTGCGACCTGGCGGTCCGGTTCGAGCCCAAGGACAGCCGGCTCTGGATCTTTCGGGGTTACTGACTCGTGGGACAGCGCGCCTATGACCGGGCCGCGACCAGCTTCGAGCAAGCGATCGCGCTCGATCCGCATGGGACCTCTGCATACCTCGGACGCGGCTTTGCGCGCACGGGCCTGAAGCAGGCGGACGGGGCCGAGCGGGACTTCGACCGAGCGGTGGAGCGCGCCCGGACCGCTCCCCTTTTGGCCGCGGCCTACCAGGGCCGCGGCGAGTTTTACCTGTATCAGGTGCGCAGGGAAGAGGCGCTGGAGGATTTGAACCGCGCCATCGAGTACGATCCGAATTCCGCGCTTCAGTACTGGGAACGGGCCGGGATCGAGTGGCGGCTGGGCGACTACTCGGACTCGGTTGTCGACGTTTACGGCGCCGTGCACATGAAGCCTCAATCCGCCGAATACCGCAACAGCCTCGCCTGGTTCCTCGCCGTCTGCCCTGACCCCAATATACGCGTCGGCTCCCAGGCGCTCCGGGATGCGACTGACGCCTGCGAATGGACGCAGGGGAGGGACGCCAGTTACCTCGACACGCTGGCGGCGGCTTACGCGGAAACGGGCGATTTCGCCAAGGCGATCGAGACGCAGGCCAAGGCGGTCGCTCTCACCCATGCCAACACGGATTTTGAGAGCCGGCTTGCGCTCTACAGGGCCGGCAGACCCTACCATGAGCCGGCCTACCGCCCGGCGGCCCCGAACTGGGCGGTCATCCGGTTTCGCACCTTCAAAACGGTTTGGTCCACCGTGAACCGAAGCTACTTCGATCCGACGTTCGGCGGCGTCGACTGGGACGCCGTGCGGGAGCATTACCGCGACCGGCTGGTCGACGCGCCCGACATCGACCGGCTGAGGGCCCTCCTGAGGGACATGCTTGCGAGCCTTCGCCATACCCATTTCGCGATCATCCCGCGCGAGGCGGCCGTATTCGACGTCAGCGAACGGTCCCGGCTCGGCTCCTCCGGCGCGGACTGTTCGGTGCTGCCGGGCGGCGTCGTGATCGGCGAGGTGAAGACAGGATCGGCCGCGGCGCGGGCCAGGCTAAGGCCCGGCGAGATCGTCGCGGGGATCGACGGCGTCGATCTCGCGAAGGTCAGGGCCGCGGTCGTGCGCGCCGGCCTGCCGGCCCGGCGGGTAAACCTCTACCTCTCCGAACTGGTGAGCTCCAGACTCGGAAGTCCCGCGGGCACCCGGGTGAAGCTCCGAATCGTCGGCCTCGACGGCAAGCGCCGCACGGTCGGGGTCACCTGCGGCCCCAAGGAGGGCCGATGGTCCCCTCCCGTCGGGAACTTCCCGTCGTACCCGATCCACTGCGAAGCGCGGCTCGGCGCGGACGGGATCGCCTATTTCCGGTTCGATTCGTTCGTCCCCGATGTAATGGGGCAGTACCGCGCGCTGATCCGCAAGTTGCGGCCGGGCGATGGACTCATCATCGATCTCAGGCACAACTCAGGCGGAGTGCTCCAGATGGCCTCGGGCATGGCCGGCTGGCTTTGTGGCCGCGAGACGGCGTTCGGCCGGATGGACCTGCGGGGCGGCTACGTCGATCTTGTCGCGTACCCGCAGGACGACGCCTTCGGCGGCCCTGTGGCGGTCCTAATCGGCACGGGCTCCCAGTCGGCGAGCGAAGTGCTTGCGGCTAGACTCCAGGAAATCCATCGCGCGAGGGTGTTCGGCGAGGCCAGCCCGGGCGCGGTGCTATCCTCGCTTTTCCGCAAGCTTCCGGATGGGGACCTGCTCCAGTACGCGGTCGCGGACGTGAAAACCGCCGGAGGGGTCATGCTGGAAGGCCGCGGGGTGACGCCCGACGAGCGGATCGCCGTCTCGCGCGCGGATCTGGCCGCGGGCCGGGACCCTGTGCTGGCG
>JBOHXF010000158.1:0-4800 GCA_050737455.1 Opitutaceae bacterium
GCGCTCCCGCGGCCCGCGGGGCGGAATCGAGCCCCCGCCCCGCCGCTTCCGCGGCGGCTGGACCACCCGCGGCAGGGGCGCCCGCCCCTGCATAGACCTCCCCCCCGGCCCGCCGGAATTCCTCCGATTTCTCCTTCAGCCCGGCTTCGATCGCCTCGGCCGATTCGAGCCCCCGCTCCTCCGCATACCGCCGCACATCCTCGGTGATCTTCATCGAGCAGAACTGCGGCCCGCACATCGAGCAGAAATGGGCGCTCTTCGCGCTGTCCTGCGGGAGCGTCGCGTCGTGGAATTCCCGGGCCTTCTCCGGATCGAGCGACAGATTGAACTGGTCCTCCCACCGGAACTCGAACCGCGCCTTCGACAGAGCGTTGTCCCGGTACTGCGCCGCGGGATGGCCCTTGGCGAGATCGGCGACATGGGCCGCGATCTTGTAAGCGATCACCCCCGCGCGCACATCGTCGCGGTCCGGCAGCCCCAGATGCTCCTTCGGCGTCACGTAGCAGAGCATCGCCGTCCCATGCCAGCCGATCGTGGCGGCGCCGATCGCGCTCGTTAGGTGGTCGTAGCCCGGCGCGATGTCGGTCGTCAAGGGCCCGAGGGTGTAGAACGGGGCCTCGTGGCACCATTCGAGCTGCTTGTCCATGTTCTCGGCGACCAGGTGCAGCGGCACATGACCCGGTCCCTCGCACATCACCTGCACGCCGTGCTCCCAGGCGCGCAGCGTCAGCTCGCCCTGGGTTTTCAGCTCGGCGAATTGCGCCTCGTCGTTCGCGTCCGCGATCGACCCCGGGCGCAGCCCGTCGCCGATCGAGAACGACACGTCGTACGCGGCCATGAGCCCGCAGATGTCATCCCAATGGGTGTACAGGAAGTTTTCGCGGTGATGGGCGAGACACCATTTGGCGAGGATCGACCCGCCCCGGCTGACGATGCCCGTCATTCGCCGCGCGGTGAGCGGCACGTAACGAAGAAGCACCCCCGCGTGGATCGTGAAATAATCGACGCCCTGCTCCGCCTGCTCGACCAGCGTGTCGCGGAAGATCTCCCAGGTGAGCTCCTCGGGGCGGCCGCCGGCCTTCTCCAGCGCCTGGTAGATCGGAACCGTCCCAACCGGAACGGGGCAATTGCGGAGTATCCACTCGCGGGTCTGGTGGATGTTCCGTCCCGTCGACAGGTCCATCAGCGTGTCGCCCCCCCACTTCACCGACCAGCGCATCTTCTCCACCTCCTCATCGATGGACGAGGCCACGGCCGAATTGCCGATGTTCGTATTGATCTTCACGAGGACGTTGCGGCCGATGATCATCGGCTCCACCTCGGGATGGTTGAGATTGCAGGGGATGATCGCCCGGCCGCGGGCCACTTCGTCCCGCACGAATTCCGGGGTGATCTCCCGGGGGATCGCCGCGCCCCGGGCCTGCCCCGGGTGTTGCCGCCCGAGCGAATTGCGCGGCCCGGCCTCGCTCATCTCGAGAAGCTCCCGGGAGCGCTGCAGGCGCAGGTTCTCCCGGATCGCCGCAAATTCCATCTCAGGCGTGACGAGGCCCTGCCGCGCGTAGTGGATCTGGCTCACCCGCAGGCCGGCACGGGCGCGGAACACCTTTCTCCCCCCCCGCTCGAAATACTTGATCGGATTGCGCCGCCCCTCGCTCTCCGCCTGGGTCCGGTGGGTGGCGGAAAGGTAGCCGTCGTCGATCGGCCGGATCGCCCGGCCGGGGCATTCCTCGACGTCTCCGCGACCCCGGATCCATTCGGCTCGAAGGGCCGGCAGGCCCCGGCCGGCGTCCCCGTGAAACTCCGGATCGCCCCACGCCCCCGAAGTGTCGTAGACCCGGATCGGCTCGTTGGCCACTTCGGCGCCGTTCGGCAGCCGCGTCGGCGACAGTTCGATTTCCCGCAGGGGGACCCGGATATCCGGGCGGGAGCCGGTGGCATAGACCCGGCGCGAAGCCGGGAACAGCGGATGAGCGTTGGTGGGCATGGCGGAGCGTGGTTGAGTTTTCGCGCTCGATTCCGCCATGGGGACCACAGGCCCTTCCGCGAGGCAGGTCCTGTTTTCCCTACGGCGAGGTTAAGCGCATCAGGTTCGAAGGATTCGGCGGCGGGTCGCGCGACCGTCTCAGCCCGGCGCCCCGGGCTCTCCTAAACGAGGTTCGCACACTCAATCACCTTTGCCCCTTTTTTCAACCGGGAATTCGAAAAGCGGCCGACCGGGACGGGTTCCCCCGCCGCCAGCGGTCAGCCGAACTCCATCCGCCCCTCCAACCCCGGAGCATCGTGCCGCGCGCCCGGGCCTCTTCCGAACCCAAGCCGAGCTCCGTTCGACCTGACCGGGAAAACCGATATAAAAAAAATGCTGGACAAATGGAAGCGGATTGCCAATGCTCCGACCCCCGCATTAGGAAGGAGCTTCGCGGCGCAGGCCGCGGCTCTGCCAACCGGGCCGGGAGCGGCCACGGTGGATTGGGTGTCGAACCCAGATGTGCGGGACCCTTCGGGGTCCCGAACCGAAACGCTCCCGGTTCCACGCCTGGCGGCACAAACCTCCCACGCACCGTGCCAGATCCACTCAAAGGAACGCCGATCCGCAACCGTTCCGAAAATCCGAACCACCACCTCTGGAACAACCACGGAACCTGGTTCCTGCACTACACGTTTTACCCGACGCCACTGACGAAGGAGCGCGTGCGCCGTTCCCTGCAAACCAAGGATATCGTCGTCGCCCGCCGCCGCCGGGACCTCACCTTCGCGAAGGCCGAAGCGGCCGGCAAGGCCGTCGCCGCCTGAAGGGCAAAGCCGGGTTGAGAGGGACCTCTGCCTCGCTTATTCCGGCTTTGTTTTCACCGGAAGAAGGGCCGCATCCTGCATGCCGTGGATGATCTTCTTGTCAGGCGGGCAAAACGTCGCAAGCGCTCCCGATAGCCGCGCTTCGCCGCCCACCACAAAGTAGTACGGGCACAGCCGCAGCCGCCCTTCGGCTTCGCGGGCTTCCGGCGGCGCCCCGTCCGCCCCGGGCCGATAGACGCGGTGGCGCGCCCGCTTCGGCTTACGATAGGTTTGGAGCACGTGGAGATTCGTCGGGGCCAGTTCCAGCGCCCGCTCGATCCCCCTCTGCCATTCCTCCCGGGAACCATCGCTCCCGAGCACGACGCTCCGGGCGCCCCACGCGGTCTCGTGAAACCCGCCGATCTTGATGATGAGGTCCCGCTCCTTTTGCGTCGCGGCAGCCAGTTCGCGCCAGTCGGAAATCGGCCGGCCCGCGGCCCGCGGCCCATCCAGGACCGCCCCTGGCGGAAGCGGCGCCGGATCCATCACCCACGAAGGCGGTATCAGCCTGCCCAGAAGGTTCGCCGTGCGGGCGCCAAGCGCCTCCGCCCAGTAGTCCCGCAGCCGGTGGTGGTGAAACAGCGCGAGCCCCAGCTTCTCCTCCTGGAACGGCCGCATCGGCGGGGTGATCGCCACCTCGCCCGCAGCCCACGCCTCGAAGACGAACTTCGCCGTCCGCAAGTTGCCGAGATCGAACAGCTCGAAGAACCGGTAAATGACGTCGATCTTCTCGGGGTTGCCCCCGCTGTCGAAGAACAGCGCCCCTCCGAGTGGAAACAGATCCTCCGGCCGCAACCTGACCACCCGACGGCCCTGAAGCTGGAGTTCCCGCGCCAGCCAGTCCATCTCCGGCCGATAGGTCGCCGCCTCATCCGAGACGACGAGGGCGATCATCGGATTGGACATGGCCGGGGCTGCGCCCGCGACCGCAGCATGGAAATTGCGCACCATGAGGTCGCCCGCGCCGAGGATGCCCCCCGCTTCCGCGTAAATCCGGTTCAGGTACGCCGTGAGCCCGATGCCTCCCGGCACGCTGTCGAGCTCGGTCATCGCGAATCCATCGTCGGTGAGCAGCAGATCCGGGCGCAGCACACAGGGGAAAGCGCCCCGGTTCCGCGGATCGCGCGCGTGCGCGACCAGTTCCGGCGGCTTGCCGCGGTCCAGGTATTCGGCCACCCATGGCGCCTCGAGCGGCCGGTTGCGCAGCAGATTTTTCCCGGCGGCCGATCGCAGGTACAGATTTTCCAGCGCCTGATGGTACTCCAGGCACGCCCTCCCGATGTCCTCCAGCTCCCGGAGCTGCGTCTCCGAAACCGGCCACGCTTCGGGCGCCAGCCGCCAGGTCTTGGCTTCGAACAGGGGTTCTGTCCGCAGGGAGGACTCCAGGCTCTCGTAGGCGAGATCGGTCATGGCCGGTTCCGGGGCGCTCCGCCTACTCCTCGATCTGGATTTCCTTGTTGCGGTGCCGCGGGCTGCCGGCCCGCAGCCAGGCGTAGACGAAGCGGTCGAGATCGCCGTCGAGCACTCCCTGCGTGTCGCTCGTGCTGAGCCCGGTGCGCAGGTCCTTGACCATCTGGTACGGCTGGAGGACGTAGCTGCGGATCTGGCTGCCCCAGCCGATCTCCCCCTTTTCCCCGTAGAACTTCTCCATCTCGCTCCGCTGCTCGTCGAGCCGGCGCTCGTACAGGCGGGCCTTGAGGACGCTCATCGCGCTCGCGCGGTTCTTGATCTGTGAGCGCTCATTCTGACAGACGACCACCATCCCCGTGGGCAAGTGGGTGATGCGCACCGCGGAGTCGGTGGTGTTGACGCCCTGGCCGCCGCGGCCGGAGGACCGGTAAACATCGACCCGGATTTCGGAGTCGGGGATCTCGAGGTCGATGTCCTCCGGGACTTCCGCGATCACGTCGACCGCGCTGAATGAGGTGTGCCGCCGCTTGTTGGCGTCGAACGGGCTGATCCGGACCAGCC
>JBOHXF010000159.1:0-6062 GCA_050737455.1 Opitutaceae bacterium
GGCACTTGCGCCGCATACTGGAAGAGGCAAAGGCCATTGTCGGCGCGGCCTTAGCCAACGAAGGGGATTCGAATTATGCCCATTGAAGAATCATATGACGGATTCGATTCCTTGACGGAGCTCGCCCTGGATCTGCGCTGGTCGTGGCATCATGGCACCGACGAGATCTGGCGGCGGCTCAACCCCGCATTGTGGAACCACAATGGGAACCCTTATGCCGTCCTTCAATCGGTGTCCCGCGGCGAAATCGAGCGCCAGCTGGGCGATGCCTCCTTCCGCACTCTGGTGGACGCCGCCTTGGAGGCAAAGCGAAGGGCGGCCGCGGCTCCCGGCTGGTTCCAGCAAGCTCATCCGCAGGCCCCTTTGACCACGGTTGCGTATTTCAGCATGGAGTTCATGCTGAGCGAGGCGCTGCCGATCTACTCCGGCGGATTGGGGAACGTGGCCGGGGACCAACTCAAGGCGGCAAGCGACCTGGGCGTGCCGGTGGTTGGGGTGGGCCTACTCTACCAACAGGGCTATTTCCGCCAGGCGATTGACAAAGGGGGAGCACAACAGGCCCTCTTTCCCCACAACGATCCCGCGCAGATGCCGATCACGCCGGTGCGCGAGGCCAGCGGCGAATGGTTGCGGATCGAGATCGCTCTGCCCGGCTACACCGTTTGGCTGCGCGCCTGGCAGGTCCAGGTGGGCCGGGCAAGACTCTACCTGCTGGATAGCAATGATGCGGCTAACGTTCCCGCGCACCGGGGCATTACAGGCGAACTTTATGGCGGAGGTCCGGAATTGCGCCTCCAGCAGGAGTTGGCCCTTGGCATCGGCGGATGGCGGCTGCTGCGAGCGCTCGGAATCCAACCCGAGGTCTGCCACCTCAATGAGGGGCACGCAGCCTTTGCTGTTTTGGAGCGCGCCCGAAGCTTCATGGAAGAAAATGCCCAGCCCTTCGAGGTCGCGCTGGCCGTCACGCGGGCGGGAAACCTCTTCACCACCCACACGGCGGTCGCGGCGGGCTTCGATCGGTTCTCGCCAGCGCTGATCGAGCAATACCTCGGTCGTTACGCCGAAACGAAACTTGGCCTGAAGCGGGTCGATTTGCTGGCTTTGGGCCGCCAAAATTCGGGCGATTCCTCTGAAACGTTCAATACGGCCCATCTGGCGATCCGCGGCAGCGGATCGGTGAACGGAGTGAGCCGCCTGCACGGACAGGTGAGCCGGCAGCTCTTTGCGCCGCTCTTTCCCCGTTGGCCGCTGGATGAGATGCCGATCGGTCACGTTACGAACGGAGTGCATGTTCCGACGTGGGACTCGCTGGAGGCAGACGCTCTCTGGACGGAAGCCTGCGGGAAGGGCCGATGGCTCGGCGCGACGGAGGAGTTGGAGCACGAAATAAGGAAGATCTCCGATACCAAGCTGTGGCAGCTGCGCTGCGAAAGCCGAAAATCGGTCGTCGAGTATGCCCACGAACACGTGGCGCGGGATATGGCTGCCGGCGGAGCGTCGCCCGAGGCGATCGGACGAACGAAGCAGCGTCTCAATCCCGACGTTCTGACGCTGGGCTTTGCGCGCCGATTCGCGGCTTACAAAAGGCCGAACTTGCTGCTCCACGATCCCGGGCGCCTGCTGCGCCTGCTTGGCGATCCTGAACGCCCGGTGCAACTTATCCTGGCCGGCAAGGCCCATCCGGCGGATCAAGCGGGCCAGAAACTTATCCAGGAATGGACGCACTTTATCCACCAAACTGACCCCTCTCCGCCGGTGGTTTTCTTGGCCGATTATGACATGCGGTTGGCCGAATCCTTGGTGCGGGGCGTCGACGTCTGGATCAATACTCCGCGACGGCCGTGGGAGGCGAGCGGAACCAGCGGCATGAAAGTGCTCGTGAACGGTGGCATCAATCTCTCGGAGTTGGACGGTTGGTGGGCCGAAGCGTACGCGCCCGAGCTGGGGTGGGCGTTGGGCGATGGCCACGAGCATGGCAATGATCCCATGTGGGACGCCGCCGAGGCGGGGGCGCTCTACGAACGGCTCGAACACGAAGTGATTCCCGAGTTCTATGCGCGCGATAGCAGCGGCATTCCGGTAGCCTGGGTGGCGCGGATGCGCGAAAGCATGGCGCGTTTGACCCCGCGGTTCTCATCCAATCGCGCCGTACGGGAATACACGACGGACCACTATCTTCCCGCTGCGGCTGCCTTCCGCAAGCGGGCTGCCGACAAAGGGGCCGTTGGCCGGGAGATGGTCGAATGGCGGTGCGCGCTGGAGGAAATGTGGCCTCGCTTGAGTTTTGGCCCCGCAAAGGTGGAGACCGATGGCGAGAGGCACGCCTTGGAGATTCCAGTTTATCTGGGCGGCCTGGAAGCGAATGCGGTGCAAGTCCAACTTTACGCTGACGGCATAAACGGCGAAGCGCCGGTTTGTCAGGAGATGGCACGCATCCGTCAGCTGACGGGCGCGGCCGGCGGTTATGTTTACGGCGCCCGTGTGCCGGCGACCCGCCCCGCGCGTGACTTCACGGCGCGGGTGGTGCCCCGCCACGAAGGAACCTCTGCTCCCTTGGAAGCCAGCGAAATCCTATGGCAACGCTGATGCAACGTGCGGTCGGTGCCGTTCAACCGACGTTGCGGCAAGCCATGCACCGCGCCAGACCTTGAGGCATTCCCATGAAACCGGTTGACCCCTGCATTCTAACCGTCAATGGCGGCTCATCGAGCATCAAGTTCGCGATGTTTGCGGCTGGCGGCTCGCTCCAACGGATATCGGGGGGTGAGATCGAGCGGATCGGGCAGCCGGACGCGGCGATGCGGGTGAAGGGTCCCGCCGATGGAGACAATTTCTCCGGACCGGTGACAGCGCCCGACCACACGGCGGCGGTGGGCGTTCTGATGGATTGGATCGAAGCCCGTTCCAGCCGCGTTTCATTGGCCGCCGCGGGGCATCGAGTCGTGCATGGCGGACCCAAATATAGCGCGCCGCAGAGAATCACTGCGGAAATGATCGCGGACCTGCGCAGCCTCAGTCCCTTCGACCCGGAGCATCTGCCGGAGGAAATCCTCCTTACGGAAGCGTTTCACCGCCGGTTTCCCGCGCTGCGGCAGGTTGCATGCTTCGACACAGCCTTTCACCACGATCTTCCGCGCGAGGCCCGACTGCTGCCAATCCCTCGCCGCTACGAAGCGTACGGGGTGCGCCGATATGGGTTTCATGGGTTGTCCTATGAATTTCTCATGGAGGAACTTGCCCGGCTGGCCGGAAGGGACACCGCCCAAGGCCGCGTCGTCCTCGCGCACTTGGGGAATGGCGCGAGCCTCGCGGCCGTGCGCGCCGGCAAGTCGGTGGATACGAGCATGGGGTTGACCCCGACCGGGGGGATACCGATGAGCACCCGCTCCGGTGATCTCGATCCCGGATTGTTTTTGTATTTGGCGCGGACCGAGGGCCAAGACGCCGAACAATTCAACAAGATGGCGAATTTCCAATCCGGCCTGCTCGGCGTGTCCGAGACCAGTTCCGACATGCGCGTCTTGCTGGAGCGCGAAACGAGGGACGAGCGGGCGGCGGAAGCGGTCGGACTCTTTTGCTACCGGGTCAAAAAAATGATCGGCGCATTCGCGGCGGCGCTGGGCGGACTGGACACGCTGGTCTTCGCCGGCGGCATTGGCGAGAATGCGCCGGCGATCCGCGGCCGGATCTGCGCCGGGCTGGAATTCCTCGGACTCGAATTCGATGAACGCCGCAACGCCGCGAATGAGGGCGTTGTCTCCGGGCCGACGAGCCGGATCCAAGTCCGCGTCATTCGGACGGATGAGGAGCTTATGATCGCCAAGAGTGTCTGCCGCGTTTTGGGCCTTGGCTGAAAAGCGAAGTATTTTCCCATGACAACGACAACCTTATCCTCGGACCTGCTCCGCAAAATGGACGCCTATTGGCGGGCCGCCAATTACCTGGCGGTCGGCCAGATCTACCTTTATGACAACCCGCTGCTGAAGCGGCCGCTGACGCTTGCGGACGTGAAGCACATGCTGCTCGGGCACTGGGGCACCACCCCGGGGCAGAACTTCATCTATGTGCATCTGAACCGGGTCATCAAGAAGTACGACCTCGACATGATTTACATCTCGGGTCCCGGCCACGGCGGCCCGGCCGTCGTGGGCAACACCTACCTTGAGGGCACCTACAGCGAGATCTATCCGGACATCAGCCAGGATGAGGCGGGACTGCGGAAACTCTTCATCCAGTTCTCCTTCCCGGGAGGAATTCCGAGCCACGTATCGGCGGAATGCCCGGGTTCGATACACGAGGGTGGCGAACTCGGTTACTCGCTGAGTCATGCCTTCGGCGCGGTATTCGACAATCCCGGCCTGATCGTCGCCTGCGTGGTGGGTGACGGCGAGGCGGAGACCGGGCCGCTCGCCACCGCATGGCACTCGAACAAATTCCTCGATCCCGCGACTGATGGGGCGGTGCTGCCAATCTTGCATCTCAATGGCTACAAGATCGCCAACCCGACCGTCCTCGCCCGGATCAGCCGTGAGGAGCTGGAACAGCTACTGCGCGGCTACGGATGGACCCCGTACTTCATCGAAGGGCACGAGCCGTCGCAGATGCACGAGGCCATGGCGGCGACCCTCGATGCTGCCGTAGAGCAGATAAGGGAAATCCAGCTCGATGCGAGGACCCATGGGAAAGTTGAGCGTCCGCGCTGGCCGATGATCGTCCTTCAATCGCCCAAGGGGTGGACGGGACCGAAAATAGTGGACGGTCTCCAGATCGAGGGCACGTTTCGGGCCCATCAGGTGCCGCTCTCCGATCCGGCCGCACATCCGGAGCACCTCAAACTGCTGGAAGACTGGCTGAGGAGCTATCGGCCCGAGGAGCTTTTCGACGGCGAAGGCCGCTTGAATCCGGAACTGGCCGACCTTGCGCCCAAAGGGGAACGGCGCATGGGGGCGAATCCCCACGCCAACGGGGGCATGCTGCTCCGTGACCTTCGGATGCCGGATTTCTGCAATTATGCGGAGGCGGTACCCTCTCCCGGGGTGCAAGGGATCGGCGACACGCACGTTTTCGGGCGGTTCCTGCGCGACGTGGTCAAGTTGAACGGTGAAAAGCGCAATTTCCGGGTCTTTGGGCCGGACGAAACGCTGTCCAACGGGCTGGAGGCGGTTTTTGAAGTGACCAAGCGCCAGTGGAACGCCGCCACGCTGCCTGCCGATGAGTTCCTTGCCCGAGCCGGACGCGTAATGGAAATGCTCAGCGAGCACCAGTGCGAGGGTTGGCTGGAGGGATATCTCCTGACGGGCCGACACGGACTTTTCAACTGCTACGAGGCGTTCATTCACATCGTCGATTCGATGTTCAATCAGCATGCCAAATGGCTGAAGGTCACCTCGCGCCTGCCCTGGCGGCGGCCCATCGCCTCTTTGAACTATCTTCTGGCCTCGCATGTGTGGCGGCAGGATCACAACGGCTTCACGCACCAGGATCCCGGATTCATCGACCACGTCGTGAACAAGAAGGCCTCCGTCGTGCGGGTCTATTTGCCACCGGACGCCAACTGCCTGCTTTCGGTGATGGACCATTGCCTGCGGAGCCGCCAATACGTCAACGTCGTGATTGCGGGCAAACACCCGGCGCCGCAATGGCTGACGATGGACGCCGCCGTGAGACATTGCACCGAAGGGATCGGCATTTGGCAGTGGGCCAGCAACGATCAGAACGAGGCGCCCGACGTGGTCATGGCTTGCTGTGGCGACGTGCCGACCCTGGAGACGCTCGCCGCCGTATCCATTCTGCGGGAGCATCTGCCGGACCTGAAAATCCGCGTCGTCAACGTGGTCGATCTCATGAAGCTGCAGCCGCAGACCGAGCATCCGCACGGGCTAAGCGACACGGATTTCGACGAACTGTTCACCAAGGACAAACCGGTCATCTTCGCCTTTCACGCCTATCCCTGGCTGATCCACCGGCTGACTTACCGGCGCACCAACCACCATAATATCCACGTCCGCGGCTACAAGGAGGAGGGCACCATCACCACTCCGTTCGACATGACCGTGTTGAAC
>JBOHXF010000160.1:0-1653 GCA_050737455.1 Opitutaceae bacterium
GCCCACAGACGCCGAATTCGCCGCCGCCGAAGCAGACGAGGAGGGGGGACCGCGCAAATCGTTCTGGGAGCACGTCTCCGACCTGCGCGGCGCCCTTATCCGCTCCGCGGTCGCGCTCGGGATCGCGTTCGTGGTGTGCCTTTGCCTGGCGCCCCAGATCACGCGGATCCTGGAGGTGCCGATCCGACGGATGCGGATGTTCGAGGCGGCGAAGCCGACCGTGACGATCGAGATCGGCGACTCGAAGCTCGGCCCCTACACCGTCGACCGGGACAATTTTCCCGGGCTGCCGCCGGGCCGCGCGCCGCACGCGGTCTACCGCCTCCAAACGATGACGATCGGCTCGCGCCAGGCGCTCACGCTTGTTCCGGATACGAAGGCCGCGCCGGCCGAAACCCTGGACGTGAACCTGCTCAATCTGAGCCCGACCGAGGCCTTCCTGGTCGCCTTCCACGTCGGGATCTACGCGGCGATCGTGGTCTCCTCGCCGTTCTGGCTGTTTTTCCTCGGAGGGTTCGTGGTCCCGGCATTCCGGGCGCGGGAAAAAAAGGTCGTTGGGCGGTGGTTCTTCTGGGGGGCGTTCCTCGCGATCGCCGGCGTCCTGCTCACCTATTTTGTGCTCCTGCCGGTCGCGCTCCGGGCCTCGCTCAAGTATTCCGAACTGCTCCACTTCAGCGCGACGGAATGGCGGGCGGACGAGTACATCGATTTCACGTGCAAGTTCATGCTCGGCATGGCGGTCGGTTTCCAGTTCCCGCTCATCGTCCTCCTGCTCGTGAAAATGGGACTGATCACGCACCGCCAGCTTGCCAAGTATCGCCGGCACGTGATCGTGCTTTCGCTTGTCTTGGGCGCAATCCTGACGACCCCGGAGGTGATCACCCAGATCGCGATGGCGGTGCCCCTGTATGTGCTCTACGAGGCTTGCATCTGGATCGCCTGGTATTGGGACTGGAAAAGGCGGCGAAAGGGCGGGATTGTGGAAATGTAGAAAATCGCTACGCTGGCCTCTTTTCCCTTTCCATGATCGCTCCCGAAACATTCAACCACATCGAAAACATCAAGAAGCGCGCCGGGCATCTCTGGAGGTTTCTTTGACGGCGAGCAGAAGTCTCGGGAAATAGAGGCTCTGGAGGCCCAGATGGGCGCCCCGGGGTTTTGGGACCACAGCGAACGGGCGCAGAAGCACATCGCGAAGCTGAACGGGCTCAAGCGCGCGGTGCTGCCGGTCGTCGCCTTCCGTCGGAAGATCGAGGAGGCGGAACTCATGCGCGAACTGGTGGACTCGGCTTCCGCGACCGAGCAGGAGACCCATGCGCGGGAGCTGGACGCCACCGTCGCGGGGCTTGTCGAGGAGCTGGACCGGTTGGAGATCGCGTCCTTCCTCACGGGGCAGTTCGACCGCAACAACGCCATCCTTTCGATCCAGGCGGGGGCCGGTGGGACGGAGGCGTGCGATTGGGCGGACCTGCTGCTCCGGATGTACGGCCGGTGGGCCGAGCGGCGGGGCTTCGAGGTGGAGGTCCAGGACGTGCAGGCGGGCGACCAGGCCGGCATCACAAAGGCGACCCTGGTGATCAAGGGGGAAAACGCCTACGGCTACGCCAAGGCGGAGCGCGGCGTGCATCGGCTGGTCCGGATCAGCCCGTTCGA
>JBOHXF010000161.1:0-3736 GCA_050737455.1 Opitutaceae bacterium
GTCTCCACCACCACGAGATCCCGGACGCCGCAGAGCGCGATCACCCGTCCGTTGCTGACGACGATGTTGTTTGCTGCGTCGACCAGCGCGGCTGGTCCGCTCACCGTGTTGCCGGCCTCGTCCGCCGGCAGGTGCCGCGGCAGCGCGCTCCAGGCCCCGACGTCGTCCCAGTCGAATTCCGCGAGCACGACGCCGACGGAAGCCGCCTTCTCCATGATCGCGTAGTCCACCGAGATCCGGGGCAGCCGGGGGAATCGCTCCTCGATGTAGGCCGCCGGGTCGCCCTCCGGAAAATCCCGGATGAACGCGGCGAGCGCGGGTGCCTGGCGCGCCGCCTCGGCCAGGAATGCGTCCGCCCGCCAGAGAAACATGCCTGCATTCCAGGCATACCCTCCCGCCGCCACATAGCCCCTTGCAGTCGCCTCGTCCGGCTTCTCCACGAAGCGCGCCACCCGCCGCGCGACCACCCCGCCCGCCCGCGCGATCTCCTCTCCGATCTGCAGGTAGCCGAAACCCGTCGCCGGATGGTCGGGTACGATGCCGAATGTCAGGAGCATGGCCTCCTCCGCAGCGGCCAGGAGCTCAACCGCGCCGGCCAATTGGCGGGCAAAGCCTCCCGCGTCCCGAATGTAGGCGTCCGCGGGAAACAAGGCAACGATCCCCCGCGGATCACGCGCCCGCACGAGAGCCGTGGCCAGGGCCGCCGCCGGGCCGGTGTCCCGCCGCGCCGGTTCGGCGATGATCTGTTCCGGCGGCACGGAAGGCAGGGCGGCCCGCACACCGTCGAGCTGGGCCCGCCCCGTGAGGACCAGGATCCGCGAGGGCGGAACGACGGGCTCGAGCCGGCGGATGGCATCCGCGATCATCGGCCGCGGCGACAGCAGCTTGAGGAGCTGCTTTGGCGTCCGTTCCCGGCTCATCGGCCAGAATCGCTCCCCGGTCCCCCCGGCGAGAATGCAAGCGTAGACGGCGGGCATCAATTCTCGTCGATCCGCTCGTCGACGACGCCGACCTGCAGGATGCGCCTCAGGCGCAGGCCTTCGATCTCCACGCGGAGCCGATGCGCGTACAGTTTCAGCCGCCGATGCACGTCGAGCGTCTCGAGCAGCCTCTGTTTCACGCCGTCGTTGTCGCAGAGGCTGAAGGCGGCCACGTCGACGAACGTCTCGGGATCCTCGATTGCTTTCAGGAACGCGGTCATCCGTCCCTCCGAGCCCGTGGAGAGCTTGAGCTTGAGCCTGAGCAGACGCGCCAGCTCGTTGCGCGACCTGGCGTTCTCCGCATTCTCCGCGCCCGGTTCGCTTGCGAGCGGCTTGATCCGGATGCATCGGTACGGCTCGTCGCGCACGATGCCGGTGATCGCCACCCGGCACAGCCCCTGGATCAGGAGGTCCGACGTTCCGTCCGCGTTGCCCTGACAGGCTCGGACGATGCCGACGCTCGCGACCCGGCGGGGGGTCTCCGCCGCGAGGCCAGGGCGGCAGTCGGTGCCGGCAACGACCATGAGCCGGTTGGTTCGCAGCACCTCGGCCAGCATCTCCCGATACCTAGGCTCGAAAACGTGCAAGGGCATCAGGGCCTGGGGGAAAAAGGCGACGCCGGGCAGGGTCATCGCCGGAACCTCATCGGGAAGCGTGATCTCAACCTCAGTGGCCATCTCGGGTGCTTCGCACCGTAAGTTTGAACGGCGTAAATACAACCCCAGTCTTTGCGCGGTCCACTGGGACGCCCCCTGGGACACCGGCCCCCGCACTGTGCCACTATGGCGTGATTCCGGATGTCCGCCCACCGTTTCCCTCGTGCGGGATATTTTTTAACTTATTTTGCGATAGGCCTGTTACATATCTCGGCCCCAAGGGGCATGGTCATTGCTGTCGGGACAGCATGAGCCGCGTCCTTGGAATCGATCTTGGAACCACCAATTCGTGCATGGCTGTCATGGAAGGCGGGGAGCCGGTGGTCGTTCCGAACGCGGAGGGAGGCCGGACAACCCCTTCGGTGGTTGCCTTCGCCAAGACAGGCGAACGGCTGGTCGGGCAGGCCGCCAAGCGGCAGGCGATCACCAATCCGCGCAATACGGTCTTTTCGGCAAAGCGGCTGATCGGCCGGAAATATTCGGAGATCCGCGAAGAGTCGAAGAACATGCCGTTCAAGGTCGCGGAGGGCAAAAACGGCGACGCCTACGTCGAAGTTCAGGTCGGGGACAAGACCGAACAGTTCGCGCCTCAGCAGATCTCCGCGTTCGTCCTCGCCAAGATGAAAGCCGACGCCGAGACCTATCTCGGCGAAAAAATCTCCCAGGCGGTCATCACCGTCCCCGCGTACTTCAACGATTCGCAGCGCCAGGCGACCAAGGATGCCGGCAAGATCGCGGGCCTCGAGGTCCTGCGCATCATCAACGAGCCGACCGCCGCCTCGCTGGCCTATGGGCTCGACAAGAAAAAGGACGAGAAGATCGCGGTCTTCGATCTGGGCGGCGGCACCTTCGACGTATCCGTCCTGGAGATCGGGGACGGCGTGTTCGAGGTCAAGGCGACCAACGGTGACACGCACTTGGGCGGCGACAACTGGGACGAGGCCCTCATCGGCTGGCTCGTGGACAACTTCAAGAAGGAGAATGGCATCGATCTGCGGAAGGATCCCATGGCCCTCCAGCGGCTGAAGGAGGAATCCGAAAAGGCGAAGATCGCGCTGTCCTCGGCGCAATCGGTCGACCTCAACCTGCCCTTCATCACCGCGGATGCGTCCGGGCCGAAGCACCTGAACGTCCAGCTCACCCGGGCGAAGATGGAGCAGATCTGCGACCCCCTGTTCGAACGCTGCCATCAGCCGTTCAAGAGCTGCCTCAAGGACGCCGGCCTCGCCAGCAACCAGATCGACGAGCTCGTCCTCGTGGGCGGCATGACGCGTATGCCCAAAGTGGTCGAGATCGCCCACAACCTCGCCGGCAAGCCGCCCCACCAAGGCGTGAACCCCGACGAGGTCGTCGCGGTGGGCGCGGCCATCCAGGGCGGCGTCCTCAAGGGCGAAGTGCGCGACGTGCTGCTGCTGGACGTGACCCCGCTGACCCTGGGCATCATGACCGCCGGGGACGTCGCGACGCCGATGATCCCGCGCAACACCACCATCCCCACCAAAAAGACGCAGACGTTCTCGACCTACAGCGACAACCAGCCGGCTGTGGAGATCGTGGTCCTCCAGGGCGAGCGGCCGATGGCCCGCGACAACAAGACCCTCGGCACCTTTCGTCTGGACGGCATTCCCCCCGCCGCCCGCGGGACCCCGCAGATCGAGGTCACTTTCGACATCGACGCGAACGGGATCCTGCATGTCTCGGCCAAGGATCTGGGCACGGGCAAGGACCAGAGGATCGTCATCCAGGGTTCGTCCGGCCTCTCCAAGGAGGAGGTCGAGAAGATGACCCGCGAGGCCGAGTCCCACGCGGCCGAGGACCAGAAGCGCCGGGACGCCGTCGAGACGCGCAACCAGCTCGACTCGACGATCTACCAATTGGAGAAGACCCTGCGCGAGGCCGGCGACAAGCTCCCGGCCGAAAAACGCGCCAAGGTCGACGCCGCCCTGGCGGACGCGAAGAAGGACCTGGAAAGCAACGAGGCGGACCGGATGAAATCCGCGTTCGAAAAACTCACCGCGCTCGGTTCGGAATTCTACGCGGAGGCGCAGCGGGCCGCCGAGGCGGCCGGCGGCGCGGCGGGCGCGGGCCCGGGCCCGGGCC
>JBOHXF010000162.1:0-8743 GCA_050737455.1 Opitutaceae bacterium
ATCGGATCCCGGTCCCCGCGCGCGCCCGTTTGGGGGCGAAAGGCGTCTCTCGAGTGGCCGTGGTGGAGATGGCCGCCGCCAGCGGCCTCGCTTTGCTCGACCCCGGGCGGCGCGACCCCTGGCACGCAACAAGCGGGGGGACAGGAGACCTTCTGCGGGCCGCCGCCGATCACGGCGCCGACCTCCTTCTCCTCGGAATCGGAGGAAGCGCGACGAATGACCTCGGCCTCGGCGCCTTGGCGGCGCTGGGATGGCGCTTCCTTGCCGGCACGGGCGCCGAGATTCATCCGCCCATCCCGCGCCGGTGGCCTGAGATCCGGCGGATCGAAGGCGGCCCTCCGCCCGGCTTCCCGCCGCTCAGGATCGCGTGCGATGTGTCGAATCCGCTCCTGGGGCCCGACGGGGCCGCGACGATCTACGGTCCGCAAAAGGGACTGCGCCCCGAGGATCTCGACCGGCTGGAGGCGGAGACGGCCCGTCTGGCCCGGATGCTCTGCGCGAATGCCGGCAGATCCGAGGCTCTCATGGGATCCCCCGGCTCCGGCGCCGCGGGCGGCATCGGTTTCGGGCTCATGGCGGCGCTGGGCGCCCCGCTGATTTCAGGTTCGGCCTTGATCGCCGACTGGCTCGAATTGGACCGCCGCGTCCGGAACGCGGACGTCGTCCTCACAGGCGAGGGGCGGTTCGACGAAAGTTCCCTTTCGGGGAAGGGACCCGGGGCCGTGGTCGAACGGGCGGTGGCCCTCCGGCGGCCGGTCCATGTCCTCGCGGGGCAAATTCGGATTCCGGATACGCGCATGCCTGACGGTGCCAGGCTGCATGCGATCGCCACCGAGGCAACGCCGCTCGCCGCCGCGTTGCGGGATGCCGGCCGATGTCTTGTCTTGTCGGTCGGCGCGATCGCGCAAAAGCTGGCGGGGCCACCATGACCGTTCGCGCCCGACTGTTCCCGCTTTTGCTCGCAGGCTTGTGGTTCGCGCAGGCCTCGGCCGTCGCCTCCGGATACTACGGTCCGGCCGCGAAGAACCCGGCGGCGACAGCCCGGCGCCCCGTGCCCGTGTGGATGCCCCGTTACCGCCGGCCTCGGGTGTTCACGGGCATCGACGTCCTGGCCGAAGGAAACTTTTCGGTCCTGCGGGGGAAGCGGATCGGGCTGCTCACCCACGCGGCGGCCGTCAACCGCGACGGGGTGCCCACGGTGGACGTCCTCCTTCACGCCCCCGGCGTAAAGCTCGTATCCCTGTTCGCGACCGAGCATGGCATCTGGAACACGATGCCGGCCGGAAGGCCCTTCCCCGACCATATCGATCCGCGGACGGGTCTCCCGGTTCATTCGCTGTACAACGGGCGCAGCCACGAGCCCACGGCGGCCCAACTCCGCGGAATCGACGCGCTGGTGATCGACCTGCAAGACATCGGAGTCCGCAGCTATACGTTTTCAGGCACGATGAAGCTCGCGATGCAGGGGTGCTTCAAGCACCACGTGGAAGTCATCATTCTCGACCGGCCCGATCCTCTGGGCGGCCTCAAGGTGGACGGTCCCCTGCCCGATCCCGGATTGGTCGGCAGTTCGCTGATGTGCGAATTCCCCGTGCCGTACGTGCACGGGCTCACCATGGGGGAGCTCGCCGAATTGGCAAAGGGGACGCCCGGAGTCCTCCAGGTCACCCCCCGGCAGTTGAAGCGCGGCCGGCTGACCGTCGTGCGTATGGTCGGGTGGCGCCGGTCGATGCGTTGGCCGGAGACCGGCCTGCGCTGGATTCCGACTTCGCCCGAAATCGGGGATTTCGGGGCGGTCGTGGGCT
This sequence comes from Opitutaceae bacterium, assembly GCA_050737455.1. Classification (GTDB taxonomy): domain Bacteria; phylum Verrucomicrobiota; class Verrucomicrobiia; order Opitutales; family Opitutaceae; genus Palsa-1447. The sequence continues at coordinate 1,806 of JBOHXF010000162.1, forward strand.
ACGCGATGACCGGCCTCGGCTGCGGGCCTCCCATCGACAATTTCCGGCACGGCGTCGACGGCCAGTATTGGTTTCGGGCGGTTTCCAATCGATACGTAAAGCCGGCGGTCGTCGCGCGCGACCTGCGGGATCTGCGGCTTCCCGGCATCCATTTCCGGGAGATCAGCGTGACGAATCCGAGGACGGGCCGGCCCGGTATGGGTCTGTACGTCGAGGTCACCGATTGGGACGAATGGCGACCCACCGAACTCAGCTTCTATCTGATGCAGCTCGCCTGCAAGCTGGAGCCGCGCAATCCGTTCGCCTGGGCGACGCGGGATGAAAGGACCATCTTCCTGCACGAAGTGGGCTCGGCCGCGCTGCTCCACGACCTTGCGACCCGAGGCGCCCGCACCGATATCGCGGGCTACCTTCGGCGCTGGTGGTCGCAGGACCGGGCTTTTGCCGAGTGGAGCCGGAGGTTCTGGCTGTATCCCGACTAGCCCGGGCTTTCACAAATGCCCATCCATTTCCGTCCGCTTTTTGCCCTGAACTGGGTCGCGGAAGCATGGATGGCCTGGGATACCCTCCGCTTCTGCGCCCGGCCAGGATGAAAATCGGCTCGGAACCGGATGGGCCTTGCAAAGTCCTGGACGAGCAGCCGGAGCTTGCGACGACCGCAAGTCGCGGGGGGGATCCCCGACCGCGCGAATTTTCCGGGGCGTTCCCGGATCCCGGCTTCCCGGCGCCCGGTCAGCGGGCGGCCGGCTGCGTCGCCTTGCGCGGGCGCGTCGGCGCAGACTGCGCCCGTGCGGGCGCGGGCGTCGTCGTCTCGGGATTCTGCGCCTCGATCTGGCGGAGGCGCTCGTCGATCGCGTTCATGCGGTTCACCAGGTCCTGTTCGACCTTCTTCTTGTCGCGGCTGTTGACGATGCTTAAACTCGCGGCGTCCTTCACGACATTGGCCGGCAGGCTGAGCAGCCGCGTGATGAGGCCCTGATCCTTGAAGGAACTGAGGTAAAGCGCGGTGATCTCGTGCGAAAGGGCGAGCGACTCCTGCGCGACCTCCTGGGTTTCCTGAAGATTGTCATTCAATTTCTGGTTCTTCGCCATTTCGGAAGTGAGGACTCCGCTGACCTCGTCGGAAATCCGCTGGCTGTATTGCGCGACGGACTGCCGCGTGAGGTGCTGGTCGCTCGCCATTTGGTCCAGGATCGGCCGGATCTTCACGGCCATGCGGGAGGAAACCTTGTCGATCTGTTCGTTCTGGAGCCGCTCGGCTTCCTGCGGGGTCCTCGGGAGCGGATTGTAAGGCTCCATTTTCTTCGCGATGGCCTCGGCCAGCGCGTTCATCCGCTGCTGATTGAGTTTCTGCAATTCCTCGTCCGTCTGGAACACGTCGGCCGAGCGCTTGGTGATGGCGTCCTTCAGCGTCTGGTTCAGGAGCGCGAGCTGCTGGCGGTTTTCCTCGGTCTCGGCCTTGAGCACGTCATTCTGTTCGCGCACCGGCGCGAGGTCCGCCTGCTCCTTGAGCGTCATGTCCTCGACCGTCTGGACATGCACCCAATAGGCGACGCCCGCGAGGACGATCACGATGATGACTATGGTCGGAATTTGATCTCTTAATTTTTGCCACATGGGTCCGGTAGGTTGAGCTGACGATGGGAAGCTGGGAATCACCTAGCATTTTGGCGTGAAAGAAGCAATGTCACGGAGTCCGTGAGTCTCAATCGCTCCGAACAGCGCATTTTCGATTACCTCCGAGGCTGGGCCGAGGAGAGACAACATTGGGTCCGCAAGGTTCAAACTTTCTCCGCCGAATCCGGGAACGCGGCTCAGGCCGCCCAGCGGCTCGAGGGTGAGCTTTGGCGTTACTACGTCGAACGCTCGGCGGTGGTGCCGGCCCTCAGGGAGGCCGCAGTCCGCGAAGGACTGAACCGCACGAGCCTTCGAAATCTCGCGGAAATGCTGCTCCGGCAGTGGACCAATCCCAAGCCGACGCCGAATCGGACCACGGATTTGCAATAATCAATAACTTGCTGGCTATAAACGCCGTAACGATGCGGTAAAACCCGCCGGAACCTTTTTGATTTCAGGACGTCTCCCTGTTCGTCCCTTGCGCTTAGCGTGGGGGACATTGGGGTAAGTAAGAAAGCAAGTGGCGGGCCGCTTAGGGGTAGGCGGCCCGCCCTCTTTTTTTTTCGCGGCGAAGCTTCCATAAGGGCGAGCCGCGGCCGCGGCTTGCGTCCAGCGAGCGAAGGCGCGTCAGGGGCGGAGCGCGACGGTCCCGCCGGACGCTTGGCCGGCGTACATACAAAATCCGGGCAAATCTTGGGTGCTAGACCTGAACCCCGGCCCCCCCGCCCGCCGAAGGCGCCGTCGCCTTGGCCTCATGGAAATCGGCCGGAGCCCCGGTCGGATTCACGTACCCCGTGCGAATCGCAAAGTCGCCGAATCTTTCCCCTTCCAGGCGTTCCTGCGCATAACGCCGCAGGAGCGGCCGGAGCAGCGGCACCAGCTCGGCGGCGGGGACATTTGGCCGGTACAGGGCGTTCATGCGCGAGCCGTTGAACGCGGCGCCCAGATAAACGTGATACTTCCCCGGCGCGCGTCCCACGATGCCGATCTCGGCCAGATAGGGACGGCCGCAGCCGTTGGGGCACCCGGTCATGCGGATGATGATCGCGTCGGCGCGGAGCCCCGCGGCCTCGATCTCCGCGTCGAGCGCCGTGACCAGATCGGGCAGATAACGCTCGCTCTCGGCGAGCGCGAGCCCGCAGGTCGGCAGGGCGACGCAGGCCATCGAATTGAGACGCAGCGCCGTGGCGCCGTTCGCGGTGTCCAGCCGATATTCCTTCAGGAGCCCTTCGATGACGGCCTTCTCCTCGGTCGGCACCCCGGCGATGATGAGATGCTGGTTCGGCGTAAGCCGGTATTCGCCGCGGTGCACGCGGGCGATCTCGCGCAGGGCGGTCTTGAGCCGGTATTCGGGCGCGTCCTTCACCCGGCCGTTCTCGATGAAAAGCGTGTAATGGGAGGTACCGTTCGGGCAGTCGACCCATCCCAGCCGGTCGCCGGTGTGAGTGAATTCGAAGCGGCGCGGAGCGCCGAGGCCGTAGCCGAGCCGGCCCTCGGTCTCCTCGCGGAACCACGCGAGCCCGCGGTCGGCGATCGTGTACTTGAGCCGCGCGTGCTTGCGGTCCGTGCGGTCGCCGTAATCGCGCTGGACCGAAAGGATCTTCTCGGCGACGTCGATGACCTGGTCGGGACGGCAGAAGCCGAGAAGTTCGCCAAGCCGGGGGTAGGTCTCGATCTGGCCGTGGGACATGCCCATGCCTCCGCCGACCGTCACGTTGTAGCCGAGGAGCACTCCTTCGGGATCCGCGATCGCGATGAACCCGAGATCGTGGGCATAGACATCGACGTCGTTGCTCGGCGGGATCGCGAACACGATCTTGAACTTTCGGGGCATGTACGTGGGCCCGTAAATGGGCTCGTGCTCCGGCTCGCCTCCGGTGACAAGGCGCTCGTCGAGGAAGATCTCGTAATAGCCCCGTGTGCGCGGCAGGAAATAGTCGCTGACCGCCTTGGCGGTCTTCCAGACTTTCCCGTGAAGCTGGGAATCCTCCGGATTGGGATTGCACATCACGTTGCGGTTGATGTCGCCGCAGGCCGCGATTGTCCGCAGCAGCACTTCGTTCAGCTCGCGCAGGGCGGGCGTGAGGCCCCCCTTGAGTACCCCGTGCAGCTGGAACGACTGACGGTTGGTGATCTTGAGCGTCCCGTTGCCGCGCCGGTCGGCGACCTCGTCGAGCGCGAGCCACTGCGCCGTCGAGCAGACGCCGCCCGGCACCCGTACGCGGGCCATGAAGATGTAGGCCTTCTCCTTGCCTTCCTTGCGCCGGAGGTTGCGCAGATCGCGGTCGTCCTGCGGATAAACCCCGTGGAACTTGAGCAGCTGGCTGCTCTCCTCGGTTACGGTTCCGGTCGACGGGTCGTCGAGGTCGCGGCGAATGTGGCCCCGGAGGAAATGGCTTTCGGCCTTGAGCTGCTCGTTCTTGTGGAGCGGCTTCGCCGGATTCTCGGATGGTAGGCTCATGAAAGGACGGGGGAGGGCAAAAGCGCTTTCAGCCGGCGAGCCAGCGTCTCGGCCGCCTGCGGATGGTCGCCGACCAGGCCGGCAAAACGCACGACGAGGCCCGGCCGGCGCCGTTCGGCGCGTCGGGCTATCCGGGCAAGATCGCCCGAGGTTCCGGCGTGACGGCCGGGCGAGAGAAACAGCGGGGCGACCAGCACCTCGCGTCCGGCGAAGCCGGGCGCCTCCAGACGCTCGGCGAAGAGCGGGCGATTGAACGCGAACGCGTCGCCTTCGGGCGATTCCATGGACGCCGGCGCGAGCGCCGCGATCTCGCCGCCCAGATCGACGCGCACCGCGGCGGCCACCCGGTCGCGGAGGGCGGCCGAGGCCGCCGATGGCCCTCCATGGTCGACCACGATTACGGCGGGCCGGTCCAGCTGGAAGCGGGCGATCGCCTCCCGAATGCGATCGGCCACGATGCCGGGCAGGACCCCCGGCGTATCAGCGAGCCCCGGAGCAAACCGAATGCGGACATCGGCGCCCTCGCCGGCGAGGTTCGCCAGTTCGGCCCGCAGGGCCGAGGCGATCGCCCCTTCGGAGCTGAGGACGAACGGGGCGAATAGAAAGTCGGTTTCCCCCTCGGATTGGCGGCGCCGGAACCAGGGCCCCAGCGTCCAGGCACGCGTCGCCAGGAGCCGCTGGTCAATGCGGTCGCTGTGCTTCCAGGAGACGGCTTCCACGGCGACGCCCAGGCGGTGTCCGATGGCCGCGGCGGTCTGGCGCAACAGCCTGTGGGCGGCGGCCTGGAGCGAGCCATTGTCGATCAGGACGACCGTCATGGCGCATAGGCGGCCGCGAGGGCCGGTTCGAACCAGCCGAGGGTGTCTGCGAACGCAGCGACCGGTCCGATGATCGCGATCGAGGGAGAGCCGAACCCTTCGGCCGCCGCGCGTTCTGGCAGTTCGGCCACCGGGGCGCGTAGGAGGCGGTGCTCCGCGGTTGTGGCCGATTGGATCAGGGCCGCGGGCGTGTCCGGATCGAGGCCGCCGGCCTGGAGGCGATCCACGATCGCCGAAAGGTTCCGCAAACCCATGTAAATGCACAGAGTCGCGGAGAGCCGTCCGTAATCCTCCCATCGTACGGCTGCGGCGGGCTTGGACGGATCCTCATGGCCGGTCAGGAAGACCACGGCCGAGCTCAACCGGCGGTGGGTGAGGGAAATGCCCGCGTAAGCGGCGGCGCCGAGCGCAGCCGTCACCCCCGGGATGATTTCGAAGCGGATCCCAGCGGCCCGAAGTGCGGAAGCCTCCTCGCCTCCGCGTCCGAAGACGCCCGGATCGCCCCCCTTCAGCCGGACGACCACGGAACTTCCGCGTGCGAGTGTCACAAGAAGTTCGTCGATCTCCGACTGCGGGCGGCAGGCATGGCCGCCCTGCTTGCCGACGAAGATGCGCCGGCAGCCGGAGCGGGCCAGGCCCAGGATTTCGGCTCCGACCAGGTGATCGTAAACCAGGGCGTCGGCGTCTTCGACCAGGCGGCGCGCCTTGACCGTCAGCAGTTCGGGATCCCCAGGCCCGGCGCCGACGAGGTATACGCCGGGCTCGGTACGTTGTGCCGGCTCCCGGGTCAAATGTTGTCGCCCCCTCCTTCGGACACGACCTCGGGGATGCGGGAAAGGTTTAGGGCGAGCGAGGTCAGGCGTTCGAGGCAGTTCTCGATCGAGTCGCGATCGGTCCGCACCTCGAGGTCAGGGGCGAGCGGCGGCTCGTATGGGGAGTCGATGCCCGTGAATTCCGGGATCTGGCCGGCCCGTGCCCGCTTGTAGAGCTGTTTCGGGTCGCGCCGTTCGCATTCGGCGAGCGGCGCGTTCACGAACACCTCGGCGAAGGGCACGAGCCGTTCGCGGGCGCGTTCGGCCGCGGCAACGCGCTCGGATCTGAACGGGGAGATAAGGGCCGCGATCACCACCACGCCGGCGTCGGCCAGGTGCAGGGCGAGCTCGGTTGCGCGCCGGAGGTTTTCCCGCCGGTCGTCCGGGCTGAAGCCCAGGTTCTTGCTGAGCCCCGCCCGCAGCACGTCGCCATCGAGGACGGTCGGCAGGACCCCGGCCTGCAGGAGCCGCTTTTCGAGCGCCAGGGCGAGCGTGGATTTGCCCGCGCCCGAGAGCCCGGTCATCCAGAGGATGGCGCCCCGGTGTCCGAGCAGCGCCGCCCGAGTCGCCGGCGCGACGGCCCGGCCGCCGGTCGGAGTCTCGTCGCGGAGCACGCCGTCGATGACCCCGCCACCCGCGATGCGACGACCGCGCATCAGGACAAACCGGCCGAGCGCGGGGATGCGCCCGCCTAGGTCGAAGGCGATCGGCCGACGGACGCGCAGCCGCAGCTCCGCCACCTCGTGCCGCTTCACCTCGGAAACGGAGCGGGTGTGGTTTTCGAGGGTCACCGCATCGAGTGTGCGGACGACGCCGATCAGCCGTGCTTCGGCCTGCTGGGTGCCCAATCGGATCGGAACCAGCTCGCCTACCCTCAGGGCCTCGTGGTGGAGCCAGAACACACGGGCGGTGAACGCCCGAGCCTCGGCGGGGAGATCGGACGGCGGAGCGCCGATCTGGCCCCGTTCGACGAACAGCTCTTCCTCCAGCGTGACCGCGACGGAGCGGCCGGCGGGCACTGGACCGGTGGGCGGGGTGGGCTCCGTCGCGATAGGCCAGGTCTCGATCGACTTGACCCGGCTGCGCTTGCCGCCGGGACGAAACTCGATCGGGTCGCCGACCGCGACAGCGCCGGATTCAACGAAGCCGGCCACGATCCGGCGGGCGTCGAATCGGAACACGTCCTGCACGTCGAGCCGCAGGGGGCCTCCTGTGGGCGGAGGATTGGCC
>JBOHXF010000163.1:0-8715 GCA_050737455.1 Opitutaceae bacterium
GGCGTAGGTCGTCCGGATCAGGGCCGAGACGCCGGAGTCGGACACGCCGAGGTCCTTGAGAAACTCGCGGGCCTCCTCGGGCGGGAGGTCCACGAGCTCGGCCTCGATCTTCGCGCTGATCGGGACATAGGCCGCGTCGTGATGAGTGCGGACGAAGGCGGAGACCTGCTGGACGAAGGGGTTCGCTTCGGCGCCGGCGAGCTCCGCCTCGGCGACGTTGCAGGCGTAGAGGACGGGCTTGGCCGTGAGCAGTTGAAAAAGCCGGAGGAGCCGCGCCTCGTCCTCGTGGCCCGGAAAGAGGTTTGCGGGCCGGTTCGCGTTCAGGTGCGGGACGAGCCGCTCCAGGAGCGCGAGTTCGGCCTGCGCCTCCTTGTCGCCGCTCTTGGCCTTCTTCTGGGTCTTGTCGATCCGCTTCTGGGCCGCGTCGAGGTCCGCGAGAATGAGTTCGGTCGTCACGACTTCGATGTCCCGGACCGGGTCGACCGAGCCCATGGTATGCACGACGTCGGGGTCGTGGAAGCAGCGGACCACGTGGAGGAGGGCGTCGACCTCGCGGATGTTCGAGAGGAACTGGTTGCCGAGCCCCTCGCCCTTGCTCGCTCCGGCCACCAGGCCGGCGATGTCGACGAATTCGACGGCGGCCGGGATGACGACGTTGGTCTTCGCGATCTTTTGGAGGACCGGAAGGCGGTCGTCCGGGACCGTAACCACGCCCACGTTGGGATCGATGGTGCAGAAGGGGTAATTGGCCGCCTCCGCCTTGCGGGAGCGGGTCAGCGCGTTGAAAAGGGTCGATTTGCCCACGTTGGGCAGTCCGACGATGCCGGCTTTTAGCATGGGAGCCGGGCACGCTCTCCCTGAGCCGGCCGCGGGTCAACGCGGAATGCTTGACAGCGCCTCGGGGAACCGGTCAGTTAACCGGCTTTTTCCTGAAGATCGTCCCAATTTTGCTGCACCATGGCACTCAAGATCCGTCTCACCCGCATCGGCTCCACGCATCAGCCGCATTACCGCGTCATCGTCGCCGAGGCGCGCTCCCGCCGCGATGGCGCGCCCGTCGAAGTCCTTGGCACCTATGATCCGCGGGCCGACGCCGGGGGCGTGAAGCTGAACCTGGAGCGGATCGATTACTGGATCGGCAAGGGAGCGAAGCCGAGCGACACCTTGCACTCGATGATCAAGCGGGCGCGGCGCGCGACGCCGGCCCCGGCCGCGGCGCCGGCGAGCTGAGCCGGAATCTCCGTCCAAACCTTTTTTTCGGGATGAGCCAGGCATGCGGATCGACGTCCTCACGCTCTTTCCCCGCATGCTCGACGGCTTCCTCTCCGAGAGCATCCTCGGCAAGGCCGTCCAGGCCGGCCTGATCGATATCAACGTCCGCGACCTGCGGGCCTGGACGACGGACCGGCACCGGACCGCGGACGACCGGCCATTCGGCGGGGGCGCCGGCATGGTGCTGAAGCCCGAGCCGGTGTTCGCGGCGATCGAGGAACTCCAGAGTCCCGGCTGCGTCCGGATCTTCCTGAGCCCGGACGGCGTGCCGTTCACCTCCGAAATCGCGCGCGAGCTGTCGGGCCGGCGCCATCTCATCCTCCTCAGCGGCCACTATGAAGGGCTCGACCAGCGGGTGCGCGACCGGCTCATCGACCGCGAGATCAGCATCGGCGATTACGTCCTGACGAACGGAACCCTCGCGGCGGCGGTCGTGATCGACGCGACCAGCCGCTTCATTCCGGGCGTCCTCGGGGAGGAAATGTCGTTGACGCACGAATCGTTCAACGGCAGGCTGCTCGACTTCCCTCAATACACGCGTCCCGCCGAATTCCGGGGCATGTCCGTGCCGGAGGTTCTGCTCTCCGGCAACCACGCCGAAATCGAAAAGTGGCGGCACGCGCGTTCCCGGGAAAAGACGGCTCAGGTCCGTCCCGATTTGCTCAAATAACGCCACTGCCCACAGCCATGAACCCGATCATCAAGGAAATCACCGCCGCCCAGGTGAAAAAAGACACTCCGCCGTTCAAAGTCGGCGACGGTGTGCGCGTGCACACGAAGGTCCGCGAGGGCGACAAGGAGCGGATTCAGGTTTTCGCCGGCATCGTGATCGCGCGCAAGGGCCACGGCATCCACGAGACCTTCACGGTGCGGCGGATCAGCTACGGCGAGGGCGTCGAGCGCGTGTTTCCGGTGAATTCTCCGAACATCGACCGGATCGAGATCGAGCGGGAGTCCGAGCCGATGCGGGCGCGCCTTTACTATCTGCGCGGCCGAACCGGCAAGGCCGCGGTCGCGATCCGCGAGCGCGAACGACGCTCGGCGCACGCGCCGGCCGCCACGCCCGCCTCGGCCGACGCCCCGGCGCCCGCCGCCTGAGCGACAGGCCGGGAGCCGGCCCCCTTTCCCGATTCGCGGAGGCGCCGCGTGTCCGCTTCGTCCTCCGGCGAAGGGCTCATGTCCCGTCAAAATGCGCTTTGGCGGAGCCGGGGGCGTCCGAAACCGACATGATTTTCGCCTGCCGAAGCACTTCTCCCGGATATGACCCCTGCCTTGCTTGAGCCTCGTCGGAGCGCAACTTCCGAGACATGTCATCTTCCTTCGCCTTGCTCCGCGCCGGTTCGTAGGGTAACGATGGCGCGATTCCTATGCCACTACCTATCGACCTTCTTTCCAAGGCGGCCACGCAGGCGCGCGGCCTTGCCATCGACGCCGTCCACGCCTCCAAATCCGGTCATCTGGGACTGCCCTTGGGATGCGCGGAGATGGGCGCGGTGCTTTTCGGCCACGCGCTCTCATACAACCCCGAGGAGCCGCGCTGGCTGAACCGGGACCGGTTCGTCCTGTCGGCCGGCCATGGCAGCCTGTTCCTGTACGCGTGGCTGAACCTGAGCGGATTTGACCTGCCGATGGCGGAGATCGAGCGCTTCCGGCAGCTCCACAGCCGCACGCCGGGCCATCCGGAATTCCGAGCGGCGGACGGGGTGGAGGCGACCACCGGGCCATTGGGGCAGGGCGTCGGCAACGCGGTCGGCATGGCGGTCGCGGGCCAGATGGCCGCGGCGCGCTTCAACACGGCCGAGCATCCGATTTTCGACTATCACGTCGTCTGTCTCGCGGGGGACGGCTGCATGCAGGAGGGCGTTTCGAACGAGGCGGTCGCGTTCGCCGGCCACCAGAAGCTGGAAAACCTGATCCTCATCTACGATTCGAACGACGTGACGCTCGACGCCATGGCGTCCAAGACCCAGAGCGAAAATACCGCGCTGCGGTTCAAGGCGCTCGAGTGGGATGTCCAGAAGGTCGACGGCGGCGACATGGCGGCTTTCCTGAAGGCCTTCAACAAGGCCAGGAAGGCGACGAGCGGCCGTCCGCAGCTCATCATCGCGAGGACCCTGATCGGCAAGGGCATCGCCGAGGTGGCGGGCACCTCGAAGGCGCACGGCGAATCGGGGGCCAAGTTCGCGGACGAGGCGCGCGCCGGCCTCGGCCTGCCGGCCGACCGGCACTACTATGTCAGCGACGAGGTGCGGGCCTATTTCGCCGCGCACAAGAAGCGCCTGATCCGGCGGAGCCGCCAGTGGACGAAGCAGTACGAGGCCTGGCGCCAGGCGAACCCCGACAAGGCGGCGCTGCTCGATTCCCGCGGCGTGAAGATTTCGGCGGGCGAACTGCTCGGGAGCATTCCCGCGTTTCCCGCGGGCGCGAAGATGTCCGGGACCCGCGCCGCGGGCCGCGATGTCCTCCAGCCGATCGCGGCCCGGGTGCCGCTGCTCATCTCCGGAAGCGCCGACCTCCACGGGTCCACCTACAACTACATCGCCGCCGATCAGGACTTCGATCCGTCGAATCGCGCCGGGCGGAACATCCGCTACGGGATTCGGGAGCATGCCATGGCGGCGATCAGCAATGGGATCGCCTACGACGGGCTCTTCCGGCCGTCGTGCGCGACCTTCCTGGTCTTCGCGGATTATTCGCGGCCGCCGATGCGGCTCGCGGCGCTCTCGCACCTGCCGGTGATTTACATCTACACGCACGATTCCATCGGGGTGGGCGAGGACGGGCCGACGCACCAGCCAGTCGAGACCGTGTCTTCGCTGCGGATATTTCCGCACTTCGACGTGATTCGGCCGGCCGACGCGGAGGAGACCGCCGCGGCGTTCGCGGCGGCGATCGAACGGGTGGAGGGGCCGACGCTGATCGCGCTGACGCGCCAGTCCGTTCCCGATCTCACCGATATTCCCGTCGAGACGCGGCGTGGCGGCGTCCTCAAGGGCGCGTATATCGCGGTGAAGGAGTCGGCGCCCCTGGAGCGCATCCTGCTGGCGGCCGGCAGCGAGGTCCAGTGTGCGCTCGCGGCGGCGAAGGAGCTGGGCGCGGGGACCCGCGTCGTGTCGGTGCCGAGCTTTCACCGATTCGACGAGCAGTCGGCGGACTATCGCGAGGAGGTCCTGCCGTCGTCCTGCCGCCGCCGCGTGGCCATCGAGGCGGGCGTCCCCGATCTCTGGTACAAATACGTCGGATTGGACGGAAAGGTCGTCGGCCTCCGGCGCTTCGGGATGAGCGCTCCGGCCGAACAGGTGTTCCGCGAACTCGGCATCACCGCGGAAAACCTGGTGGCGGTCGCGCGCACCGTCTGAGCCGGGGCCCGCGAAGTTTCCCGCGCGTAAAATCTTGAGGATTGACCTCGCATCGAGGCCGGTTGTGAAATCGCTTGACCGCCTATAATTAGGTGGCTAACTATAAGCATCCTCATCACACGAGATGCATTATTCCTGCGTCAAGCAAGTCCCCCGCTACGCGGACCTTCTCCTTGTCACCCGGCATTTTCCCGAGCTGGATCCGTCGGCGACCGAGGCCTACCTGCATCTGCTGCGGGCCGCGGACGACGTGCTGCGGAAGCGGGAGGCCTCGCTGGCCGAGGCGGGACTTTCTTGCGGACGGTTCATGGTTTTGATCCAGTTGCTCAACAAGCAGGAGAATCGGCCGCAGGCGCGGACCCCCGCCGAACTCGCAGACCTGGCCGGGGTGACCCGAGCGACCATGACGGGCCTCATCGATACGCTGGAGCGCGACGGGCTCGTCCGGCGCCATCCCGATTCCAACGACCGGAGGATGATGGAGGTGCATCTGACCCGGAAGGGGGAGGACGCCCTTCGCCGGGTCCTGCCCAGGCACTTTCGGCTGATGGCGACGCTCATGAGCCCGCTTTCGGAAAGCGAGCGCAAGACCCTCGTGGCCCTGGTCTCTCGAATCCTGCCCGGGCCCGATGCCGCCGGGGACGAGCCGTCCGACGGCTCGAAGGGGATTCGCCCGGCCGCCGCCGCGCCCTAGCCGGCCAGTGAGGACTTGCATTTCCGTGATCTATCCCAAACCGTCACCCCTTCCGTTTCGACGCGCCTCATGATCAAAAAAGTCCTGGTCACCGTTTCCGGCCTCGTTGTCGTCCTTGGCGTCCTGATCTGCATCTATGCGCTCATGATCCGTCATCTGATCGCCGCCGGCGCGAGCCAGGGAATCCCGCCGGTGTTCGTCTCCACGGCGCCGGTGCGCTCCGAATCGTGGGAGCGGCTTCTCCCGTCCGTTGGAACCGTCACGGCCGTCCAAGGGGTCACCGTCTCAGCGCAAGTGGACGGGCCGGTCGTGGCGATCAAGTTCCAGCCGGGCGCCCGCGTGAAGGCGGGCGAACTGCTGGTCCAGCAGGACGTTTCCGTGGAGGACGCCGAATTGCGCTCGGCCGACGCGGCCGTGAAGCTCGCCTCGCTCAATCTGAAGCGCTCCGCCGAGCTCCTGCGCAAGAAGACGATCGCGCAGTCCCAATTCGACACCGACCAGGCCGCGTACACGCAGGCCGTCGCGCAGGCCGACGACATCCGCGCCATGATCGCAAAGAAGGGAATCCGGGCCCCGTTCGCGGGCAGCCTCGGCGTCCGGCAGGTCGACCTCGGGCAGGTGCTCAAGGCCGGCGACCCGATCGTCTCCTTGCAGGCGCTCGAGCCCGTGTTCGTCGATTTTTACCTGCCGCAGCAGGACGTGGGGGAGGTCGCGACGGGGCTGAAGGTGGAGACCACGAGCGATGCGTATCCGGGGAAGACCGCGACCGGCCCCGTCACCACGATCGACCCGGGCATCGACGCGGCGACCCGCAATCTGCATCTGGAAGCCACGCTTGCGAACCGGGACGAGCGCCTCCGGCCCGGCATGTTCGTCAACGTGAACGTGGTCCTGCCCGGCAGCGAACACGTGCTGGCGGTGCCGCTCACGGCGATCCTGTTCGCGCCTTACGGCGACACCGTGTTCGTCGTCGAGAACCGGCGCGATCCGAAGACCGGCGCGGCCATCCGGGTCGTGCGCCAGCAGGTCGTCCGGCTGGGCACCCGGCGCGGCGATTTCGTGGCGGTCACCTTTGGGCTCAAGGCCGGGGAGACGGTCGTCGCGAGCGGCGCCTTCAAGCTTCGTCCGGGCATGGCCGTCATGGTGAACAACGCCCTGGCCCCGGCGGCCGAACTCGCCCCCACGCCCGCCGAAAGCTGACGGACGAACCGGCCCATGAAGCTGACCGACCTTTTCATCCGGCGGCCCGTGCTCGCGCTTGTCGTGAGCTTCGTGATCGTGATCGCGGGCGTCCAGGCGTTCTTCAGCCTCAACGTGCGGCAGTATCCGCGCAACGAGAACGCGTCGATCACGGTGACCACGGTGTACGTGGGCGCGAGCCCCGAGCTGGTCCGGGGCTTCATCACGACGCCGCTCGAGCAGGCGATCGCGGCCGCCGACGGGATCGACTACCTTGAGTCCCAGAGCTCGCAGGGCGTATCGACCATCACGGCCCGGCTGCGGCTCAACTACGATTCGAACCGGGCTCTGGCCGAGATCAGCTCCAAGGTGGACCAGGTCCGCAATCTGCTGCCGCCCGATGCGCAGATCCCCGTCATCAACATCGAATCGGCCGACAGCCAGTTCGCCGCGGCCTACCTGAGCTTCAGCTCGACGGTGCTCAAGCAGAACGAGATCACCGACTATCTGACGCGCGTCGTGCAGCCGCGGCTCTCCGCGGTGCCGGGCGTGCAGTCGGCGGAGATCCTGGGCGGCCGCACCTTCGCGATGCGGATCTGGCTCAAGCCGGCGCGGATGGCGGCGCTCAACGTGAGCCCCTCGGAGGTGACCGCGGCCCTGGCCGCCAACAACCACCTCAGCGCCGTCGGCACGACCAAGGGCAACCTGATCGAGGTGGACCTGACGGCCGACACGGACCTGCATACGGTGGAGGATTTCCGCGAACTGGTGGTCCGCGAGCAGGGCGGGGCCATCATCCGGCTGAAGGACATCGCCGACGTGGAGCTGGGGGCCGAGAGTTACGACACCACGGTGCATTTTTCCGGCCAGACGGCCGTGTTCATGGGGATCTTCCCCTTGCCGAACGCGAACACCCTCGACGTGATCGCCGGGGTGCGCCGCGAGATGGGCCAGATCGTGCGCGAACTGCCGACCGGCCTGAAGGGCGGCATCGCCTACGACGGGACCGAGTACATCCACGCGGCGATCCACGACGTGTTCCACACCCTGCTGCTCACGCTCTCGATCGTGGTGGTGGTCATCTTCCTGTTCCTCGGCTCGTTCCGCTCGGTGATCATCCCCGTGATCGCGATCCCGATCTCGCTGATCGGCGGCCTGTTCCTGATGCAGGCTTTCGGCTTCACGATCAACCTGCTGACCCTGCTCGCGATCGTGCTCTCGGTCGGTCTCGTCGTGGACGACGCCATCGTCGTCGTGGAGAACGTGGAGCGCCATCTCGCGCTCGGAAAGTCGCCGCTCAACGCGGCGCTCGCCGCGGCGCGCGAGCTGGTGGGCCCGATCATCGCGATGACGATCACGCTGGCCGCCGTCTATACGCCGATCGGCCTGCGGGGCGGGCTCACCGGATCGCTCTTCCGGGAGTTCGCCTTCACCCTCGCGGGGACGGTGGTGATCTCCGGCATCGTGGCGCTCACGCTCTCGCCGATGATGTGCGGGTACCTGCTGCGGCCGGGCGACGTGGAGCGGGGGCTCGCCGGGCTCATCACCCACGCGTTCGGCCGGCTGCGGGAATCGTACGGACGGATGCTCATGACGGCGCTCCGCAACCGGGCCTTCGTGTACCCCTGCTGGATCGTGCTCGGCCTGTTCGGGATCGCCATGGTGATCCAATCGCAAAAGTTCGGCGAACTCGCGCCCACGGAGGACCAGGGGGTCATCTTCGCGCAGGCGGAGCTGCCGGCCGGCGCCACGGTCGACCAGCTCAACCCCCTGGCCGACGCGGTCAACCGGATCTTTTTCTCCGAGCCTGAGACCTCGTTCAGCTTCCAGATCACCAGCCCCGGCCTGATGATGGGCGGATTGGTCGCGAAGCCCTGGGATCAGCGCAAACGGAGCATCTTCCAGATCATGCCGGACGTGCTCGCGAAGCTGAACACGATCCCCGGAGTCTCGGTGCGCGGCGGCCTGCCTTCGGCCCTGCCGGGCGGCGACTTCTTTCCGGTGGAATTCGTGATCTCCTCGACCGAGGACTACAACCAGCTCCTGCCGCTCGCGCAGGAGATCGACCAGGACGCCGCGCGGAGCGGGAAGTTCCTGTTCCCGCCGCTCATCGACGTGAAGATCGACCAGCCGCAGTCCGAAGTGACGATCGACCGCGACAAGGTCGCCGCGATGGGCCTGAACCTGCAGGAGATCGGCGCGGACCTGTCG
>JBOHXF010000164.1:0-6206 GCA_050737455.1 Opitutaceae bacterium
CCGCTTCGCCCCGGTCGTCTCCGCGGAAATCAAATGGTATCCGACTCCAACCGGCCCATTTTTTCTTCGTCTGCGGGGAACCGAGATTGCGGCGATCCACGATCCGGATCATCTGCTCGTCGATCTCGGCGCAGGTTGGTATTTTGGGGCCCCTGACGACACGCACCGGTGGAAACTGCCGCCACTGAGCGATACATTGCATGGGGGCGTCGAGCCTGACCGATTCCAATACACCCAATTGGTGGGCGTGAGCCGCGTGAACACGTTCATCCGAAGCGGCGCCGATGCGGTCGGCGGCGAGTTTCGCTGGGGCCTGTTGCCCCACCTCGACGGAACGCTCGGCTATATGTACGAAGGGGACACCGCCACCGTACGGCGGTCCGGCCTGACCAGCCAGCTCTGGCTGATGAGTTCCGCCATAGAACTCCATCGCGCGTGGAAAATCGGGATCGGCCTCGGCCTGGGCACGTACGCCAACTTCGACACCAAGCGGATTGCGCCCGCCGGCCATCCCACGGGAGTCCCGTTCCTCGCGGGCCTCATGTCGCCGTCGATCTACCTGGACATGCCCGGGCATCTCTGCATGCGCGGAATATGGAACCGGGTGATCACCGACTACAACGAGGACGCGGATGTGTGGCTCCTGGGCGTGGGCTACCGCTTTCGGTGAGAAGGGGCGCCGGGCGCGATCAGGACTTGATCCCAAGGCGCGCCCGGACGCTGCGGACGCCGCCGGTTTCCAGCGCCAGGGCGGTGGCCCGGCCGATGAGGCCCGGCGAGGCCACCGTGCCCGTCAGAACGACGTTCCCGTCGTGCGACTCGACATGGATGTCGAGCGCCGACAGATCCGAATCAAGGACGTACTTCGCCTTGATCGTCGTCACGATCCTCGCGTCGTCCAGGCGGTCCCCGGCCACGTGCGCCTTGCTCCGCACCACGTCACCGGTTCGGGCGATATCCCCGCGGATGTCGTTCGGCGTGAGGTGCCATTTCTGGATATCCTGCGAGAGCCGGTCTCCGACTTGGCCGGCGACATTCCGGGCCGAGCCGTACTCGTGCTGGTCGTAGACATGAATGGCGTAACCGCCGATGACGAGGCCGATGATAAACCAGAGGAAGCGCATGGATGATAAGAGAAGACGCGCCGTCGATGGAGCGCCCTCTCCCCAGCCGCCTTTGACACCGATCCGCCGATCCGGTTCTGTCCGTGGCGCGATGCCGTGAATCCGATCGTTCCGAACATGCTGAGCATCTGTCAGCCCGGCTACGAGGAGCTGCTGGCCCGCGAGCTCACCGCCGCGGGAAGCGCCGCGTCGGCCCACGGGCCGGGCTGGGTCCTGTCGTGCGCCGCCCCCGAAGCAGGCCGAAAGCCGCCCGAGACGGCGTTCGCTCGTATTATCCTGCTAGACCCCAAAGAGATAACAGGCTCGTCCGTCAATGGATTGGCCCAGACCGTCCTGGACGGTTTCAGCGCGGCGCTGGGCGGCGAGCGGATCGAAGGAGAATGGCCGGAAATCTGGTTGGAAGCGGCCGAACCGCCCGGCCTCGGCCGCCGGGCCGCCTCGGTCCGGAACGCGTTTGACACGCTGCTCAAGCGGAAGCTTTCCCGGATCGCGGGCTTGAGCCGACCCGCTCTGCCGGTGCGGATCGGGGAAGCGCGCGGGCTCTTCGTCCATTTCACGGACTTCGGCCGGGCCTGGCTCTCACGAACGGCCTTCGTTAACGGTCCCCGCCGCATGGCGGACGATCCGGCCGCCCCCTCGCGGTCCTACCTGAAGGTGGAGGAAGCTTACGGACTCGTCGGCCGCGAACCCGCCCCGGGAGAAACGGTAGCCGACCTGGGCGCGGCCCCCGGCGGCTGGAGCTATAGCGCCGCGCGCCGCGGCGCGCGGGTGATCGCGGTGGACAATGGGCCCCTCAAGGGAGGCGCCCTCGACCATCCGAACATCGAACACCGGCGGGAGGACGCCTTCCGCTTTTCACCCGCGCCGGGCGAGCGGTTCGATTGGCTGCTTTGCGACTTGGTGGACGAACCTCATCACGTGCTGGATCGTCTCGTCCGCCCCTGGATCGAGCGCCGCTGGTGCCGGTGGTTTGTCGTGAACCTGAAATTCGGGCGGGTGGATCCCGTGGAGTTCTTGCGCGAGCTGCGTTCCCCGCTCTCGCCCTTCTCCCAGGCGGCCTCGGTTCGCCTGCGCCACCTGTTTCACAACCGGGAGGAATTCACGGCCGCGGGATGGCTGAAGGAGTAGATTCGCCTATCCACGGGCGCGCTGCGCTGCCAGACTCCCCGGATGCCAGGCGCCGAACTTAAGATATGCGGGCTTGAAGCGGTCCGCGCCCGCTTTCGACGGGACGCCGCGTCCATTCAGCGCCTATATTTCGATTACCGGACCTCGCGGCAGGTCGGCGTCATCACCAAGGCGCTCGCCGGCCGCCGCCGGGTGTACCGCTGCGTCAACCCGGCCGAACTGGAACGGATTTCGGGCACCGTTCACCATGGCGGGATCGTCGCGGTTGCCGCGTTGCCGCTCCCGGCGCCGATCGCCGCGGCCGACCTGAAGGCTTGGGCCAAGGGTGGAGAGCCGGTGCTGGTGCTGGATCGCATTGGCAACGCCCACAATCTGGGCGCGCTTGCCCGCACCGCCGCGTTTTTTGGCGCCCGGCGCCTCGTCCTCACCGAGGATCCCGCGGCCGCGAGGCCAAACGACGCCGCCTACCGAGTCGCCGAAGGCGGCTTCGAGCACCTCGCGGTTCATGCGACCGCGGATCTCCCCGCGTTCCTTCGCGCCCTCGCCTCGGCCGGTTACGACGTCGTCGGAGCCGCGACCAAGGGTGGCGCCGCGCTCACACCGCCGCCTAAAGGCGCGGGCGGCCGCGTCGCCGTCGTCCTCGGCAACGAGGAGCATGGCCTCGCTCCCGAAACCGCTCGCGCCTGCGCCCGGCTCGTGACGGTTCCCGGCTCCGGCCGCATGGAATCGCTCAATGTCTCGGCGGTGGGCGCGGTCCTCCTTTGGGCATGCCTGGGATGAGGCCCGATGCCGCGCCTGGCGTACTACGGTGAATATGCGGGCCCGAGGGAACGACAGCGCAGGTCTGATTTTTGTCGGCAGCCGGGACGGACCGTAGCGCCGGAGCAATCCCGGCGATCTTGTCTTTTCCATTCAGGTGGGGCAGCATAGGTGTTCTACGCCCATGAAGCAACGCATCCGCCTCGCCTCCCTCCTTCCCCTCGCCTTCGCGCTCGCCCTGCCCGTCGGAATCGTCCGCGGCCAGGATAATGCGCCCACTCCCGCGACCGCCGCGCCGGCGGCCCGTCCGCACAAGCCGATCACCGAGCTCGGCAGACGGATGAAGCGGATCGCCAAGGCGATGAAGGCGCTGCACGGCCAAATCAACGACCCCTCGCGCAACGCTTCCTCGATCGAACTCGTCGCGCAGGTCAAAGCCGCCGCCGAGGAGGCGCTCACATTCAAGCCCGAAAAGGAAAAGAGCGTGCCAGCCGGCGCACAGGCCGCTTTCCAGGCGGATTACGAAAAGTCCATGAAACAATTCATCGGGTCGGTCAGCGAACTTTCGGATGCGCTCAAGGCGAACGACAACGCCAAGGCGGCCGAGCTTTATCGCCACCTGCGCCAGCTTGAGCGGAAGGATCATCATAAGTTCCGCAAGCCACCGCCCCACCGGTCCCCGGCCTGATAGAACCCCCACGCGGAACGGAAGAAGGGACGGGGGTCGGCGCTTTCCTCGCCTGGGACGACGTCGCCTCGCCGGCAGTCCCCGTCGAATCCCGGCGCATCGGGCCGCGCAGGCCCGGCTGTCAGACGCGCAGCCGATCCCGGACTCCTCCCGCCAGATGATCGAGATAGTCCCGGGCGGCCTCCGCGAGCGGCCCCACCCCATGGCCGTAGGCCAGCATGACCCGGATGGCAGGCGGCATCCGGCGATTGAGCCAATCGCGGACCCGCTCGTCGAATTCCCCCGCCTGCGAGCCTTCCGACGGCGCCGGACCTGGATCGCACAGGAGCGCTTCGATGTGGGACGGATCCCCGGCAGCCTCGCCGCGGCCGGAGCTCAGGGAAACGACCTCGATCGGCGGACGCCTCGGATCTCCGGGCGCACGCTCCATCCGCTCGATCCGGTATTGATGAATCGGAATCCTCACGAGCGAGCCATGCTTCTGAAAATTGCGGCTCAAATGATACCTGATCCAGTAGGTCGCGAAGTATCCGAAGCGCGCCGCCCGTTCGCCGGGCACGTACCGATCGATCGCATCGAGCAGGCCGCTGCAGGCCGCGCTCAGACAGTCGCCGAAGTCGCACCCGTGCCTCCGGATCGCCGCGATCTTCGCGAGTCCGTAGTTGGCCGCGAAAAGGCTGTCCCTGCGGGAGATCAGCTCCCGCAGCCGCCCATCGGCCTCGGGGTCGATCGAGCGGAGGCTTGGCTTCGCGGCGGCGGCGATCTCAAAGTAAGTGCCGACCGGGGTCGCGCCGAGCAGCCAGGCCGCCAGCGCCTCCTCGCGGGCGGGATCTCCGGTCCGCATCCCGTCGAGCAGTTCCGCCAACTCGCGGCGGCGCAGCGAATTGAGCCTCGACGATCGCCAGGAGCGGGACCGATCCACGGCCTCGATCCGCGCCGCGCGATGCGGAGGTTTCTCCGCGAACCACGCCCGGATGAGCTCCGGGTGGCGGGCGAGGGAGGCGACCAGCCGCCCCTGGGCGGCGTAAAAGTCCGCGAAAGCCGCGGGGTTGTTGGCATAGATAGGTGCGGACTCCATGGGTGACGGAGACCACGGTAGCACCGCGGGCCGCCTTTGGCGCGGGGAGCGAAACCACTCAGCGCATCCGGGAGGACCCCCTTCGCCCGGGCCTCCGCCGATCGGGCTCCGTGAGGGATCCTCCACCCTGCTACTATGGCCCCCGTGGGCACCGAGGCTTTGGCGATTCGGGCGATTGCCCGCTGGCTCGCCGGCGGGGTGCGTTCGACCACGCATCCGCTCCTGAATCACGCCCTCCGAAGGTACTTTTCACCGCTCGGGATCGATGCCGACTGGCTCGAAGCGGAACCCTTCGGAGCCCTCGAGTGCGGCTCGGCCGAATGCTGGCTGCGCAACCCCCGCTGGAATCCCGAAAAGGTCGACCCCGCCCGGCCGGATGCGGCTCCCCTGCGGGCTCGCGCGCTTCAAGCCGCCGAGACCCGCGTCGATCCCGGCGGCATCCTGCATTTTCCGCCCCACGCAGACAACGACCCATGGCCGGCCGTCCGGCTCAGCGTGAATGCGGCCAGTTCGGCCGCGCATTTCATCCACGCGGCAGCCGCGCTTCTTTTCGTCGACGAACGGGCGGCCGCCCTGTACGCGGCCGGCGACGACACGGCCTTCATCGCCCTCGTCCATGGCCATCTCTGCGCCGAGCCGGACGTGATCTCCGGCCCCAAGGAAATCCGGCGCGAGGCCGCGATGAGGGAAATTCCGGAAGCGGACGAGCCTCCGGCAGGAACCACCGCGTCCGGTATCTGAATCGCGGCCACCCGCACGGCCAATTCCACACCTCCACCCAGGAAGGAGCCTGCTCTTCCGGGACCGGTGCGGAATCGGAAGCCGCCGCCATCCCGGGCGGGGACGGGACAGGAGGTTCGAGATCGGTCCCCTCGTCGCTCGCATCGTCGGGACCGGAGACCGGCTCCGCGCCCTCTCCCCGCGAAGCCCCTTTCCCTCCCCAGCCGCCAATCCATTCCGAAAGCGCCTGCTCGGCCCGCGTGGCCTCCCCTTCGATCGCCCGCGCCCGTCGATGGACCGTCCGGGTCACCACCGGCGCGACCAGGGCCGCCGCGCCGGCGGCGACCACGAGTGCCAGGAGCAAACCAATCGACGTCGATCCGCGGCAGCCGGCGTTAGGAAGGGCTTCGAGCGGACGAAACGGATGCACGCCTCATCATGGCAAGGAGCGGAAATTGCGTTTGGCGCCCGTGCCATCATTCCCGCATGGCTTCTTCCCGACCGGTTCGGCTCCTTTTGTTCGCGGCCGCATGCGGACCCCTGTCCGCCGCGCCGCTGGTGTGGTCCCAAGGGGACCCTTCCCCCGACGAGCAATGCGCGATGGAATGGATGAACGCAGCGCGCGCCGACCCTGTCGGCGTATTGAACCGGTTGGTCCAGGCGGCCCCGGGCGACGCCGTCCTCTCCGCGTGCTTCGCCGGTGAGGAAC
>JBOHXF010000165.1:0-1923 GCA_050737455.1 Opitutaceae bacterium
GTCAATGCCGGCTTCCGCGGCCTGATGCTTGGCGACACGGCGGTTTACTTCGATCTCTACCTCGCCGCCGGGACGGCCTTCGTCTTCAATTCGCGCTATCTCGACCTCTTCCTGCACGAGGACGCGAACTTCGCGTGGACCGGCTGGCACAACACCATTCCGCAGGGGCAGCTCGGCTCGATCGGGGTGCAGGTCACGGCGGCGGAGCTGGTCTGCCGCCAGCCCAACACCGGCATGCAGATTCAGGGGATCACCGGCGGCGTGGTCTGAGCAGAGGAGCTATCTGATGGCAATCCCTATCATCACCAAGCCGGCGCCCTACCCCGGAAATTCGGGCAGCCCCTTCGGTGCGCGCACTACCAACGTATTGACGGCGTCGCAGTCGCTCGTTTTGGCCGAGGGCACGTACTGGGTCCTCACCAGCGCGAACGACACGGTCACCCTTACGTACGCGAGCGGCGACAGCGATACGCTGCTCGGCAAAAGCACGCCCGGGACTGTCTATGCGGACGGCACCAATGTCGCGATCCTGAACGACGGGACAGCCGACAGCGGCTCCGGGAGCATCACCTATCGCCTGCTCCCCTGATGATCCGTCGTGAACCTCGGGGATTACCAGACTGATCTTCAGGTCCTCCTGAACGACACGTCGGGGCAGTACTTCCAGCTCGCCCAGCTCAACACCTTCATAAATTGGGCCCGGCGCCGGATCGCCGGCGCGGCGGAATGCGTGCGCTGGCTGACGCCAGCCGGGACAGGCGGCCTCAACACGGTTGCGAACCAGGAAGTTTACACGTTCGCAACCGCGAACGGGTACATCCCGACAGGCTCCGGGATGCTGGAAATCCTTTCCGTCCGTATGGTCGCGATCACGAACGGAAACCTCCGGCCGGCATGGCGGCAACTCGCGTGGTCCGCGCACGAGTCCTATTTCAGGTCATTGACCGTCACCGGCAACACGCCGGGGCCGGGCGCGTGGTCGCAGTACGGGCAGGGCGCGTCAGGCTCGATCTATCTCTTCCCGGTGCCCTCGCAGCCGTCGCCGATGGAATGGGATTGCTCGATGCTCCCGATCGATCTCGCGACGCCGAGCGACCCGGAGGCCGTCCCCGACCCATGGACCGATTTCGTGGTCACGGGCGCGCTGTTCCGGGCCTACATCGCTCAGCAGAAAATCCAGGAGGCCGCAGCGGCGGAGAAGCTCTTCTATGACGGGATCGCGCGCGGCCGGCGCGAAGCGGAAGGGTCGGTTCGGATCATGCACCCCTACGGCGGCGGCCCCGAATGAGCGGGAGCGCCAGCCGCACGTCGCTGTTCCAACTGACCGAGTTCAAGGGCCAGAACAATCAGGCCGGCCGGTCCGCGATCGACGATCAGGAGATGTGGTGGTCGGAAAACCTTCAGCCGATCGGCGCCGGCAATCTCCAGCTTTTGAACGATTCTGGAGCGCCGGTCTGGACGACCTCAGGCGGCACGACGATCACGGCGTTCTATTGCTATGTGCGCGGCGCACAGCGCTACGCCATTGCGTTTGTTTCGGACGGCTCGGCCTACGAAGTCGCGCTGCCCAGCGGCTCGGCGACCGAGATCGCTGGCGCGGGAACGTTCTCGTCCACCTCGCCTTATGTTCCGCGGATCGCCGCGTGGGGCTCGTCCGGCATTCTGATCCTGACCACCGGCGGTTATTGGGCCTGGGACGGAACCCTCTATGCGGCGGGCGCCGCGAGTCCGTCATGGCTGAACGGCGGCACGGCGACGAACATGCCGAGCGGGGTCTCCGGCAACGCCGTCACGGTCTACCAGTCTCGCGTGATCGTCGAGAATGGTCCGGCGACAAGCATTTCGGCTCCAAGCAACGGCGCGGATTTCTCGGCGAGCGCGGGGGGAACGCAGTTCACGTCGAGCGATCCCTTCCTTCAGCGC
>JBOHXF010000166.1:0-4003 GCA_050737455.1 Opitutaceae bacterium
GCCCAGGATATCGCGCAGCGCGTCAGCTCCGATGCGAACACCGGCGGGCAAGTCATTCAAAAGTCGATCGACGGAATCGGGCGGATCGCACAGGCGATGACCCAATCGGCCGGGGTGATGAAGGAGCTGAACCGGCAAAGCGGCGAAATCACCGGGATCGTGGATACCATCAATGTCATCGCCGAACGCACGAATCTGCTCTCCCTCAACGCCTCGATCGAGGCCGCCCGAGCCGGCGAAGCCGGCCGGGGGTTTGCCGTGGTCGCCGAAGAGATCCGCAACCTGGCGGACCGCTGCGCCAAGGCCACCGCGGACATCGCCCAAATCGTGCGCCGGCTCGAAAACGCGACTCAGGAGGCGACCGACGCCTCCAACGAGGGGGCGCGGGTCGCCGCCGAGAGCACGCGCCAGTCGGAATCCGGACTCGACGGCCTGAAGCAGATTCTCGCCGGCGTGACGGGCACGACCGCACTGATCGGCGAAATCAGTCGGGCGGCCGAGGAGCAACTTGCCGCGTCCAAAGAGGTCGCGGCCGCCGTCGCGGTCACCGCGGCCCAATCGAAGCTGGTGGCGGCGGGCAGCGCCGAGCAAGCCAAGGGGACGATTGCGATCATCCAGGCGTCCGGCCAGATGCGCAAGGTGGCCAAGGAAGTTTCTCAGGCGATGGCCGAGCACGGCCGAGCCGCCCGCGAGGTCGTCAAGGCCGCGCAAAACACCAACACGATCGCGACCCAGGTGCGCAAGGCCACGGCCGAGCAGGCCTCCGGCGCGATGCAGGTCGTTCAAGCGGTCGAGGGCATGCGCCGGGGGGCGGGTTCGACCACCCACACGCTCAGCCAGCAGGCGGCCGCGGCCGACCAGGCCACCCAGGAGTCGCAAAAGCTGGCCGGCCTGATCGCCTCGGTCGCGCGTTCCATGGCGGAACAGGCTGCGGGGTCGGCCCAGATCTCGCGTTCGTCCGAGCAATTGAAGCAGCAGGCCGAGCAAGCCGCTCGCGCGCTGGGCGAACAGACCCATGCCGTGCGGGACCTCACGACTGCGTCGCGGAACATCGAGCGGCAAACCCAATCGATCGCCGACGCGAACCTGCGGCACTCCGAGGCGGCCGAATTCATCCTGCGTGATTTGCGATCCGACGCCATCGCCCGACCCGCCGCGAACGGCCATTCCGCGCCCGTGCGGCGCGCCGCCTCGGCCCAGCCGACGCGCCGACGGACCAAAGGCCGCTCGTGAATGGGGCCTCCGGCGCCGCACAGCGCGAAATCTCCATTCCGTCCGGCGTCCCGGCTCTCCTGCGGGATTTGGTGCACGAACGGACGGGCCTGTACTTCGAATCGAACCGGCTGGACCTGCTGATCGACAAGCTGCGCCCGCGCGTTGAGGCGAACCGGTGCCCCTCCTATCTCGATTATTACTACCTGCTAAAATACGAGAGGACGGGCCGGCAGGAATGGAACCGGGTGATGGACGCGTTTTCGGTCCAGGAAACGTATTTCTGGCGGGAGCTCCCGCATGTCCGGGCGCTGGTCGACCATCTGGTGCCGGCGTGGTTTCGGCGGCACGAGCGGCCGCTGCGCATCTGGAGCGCCGCGTGCGCCAGCGGCGAGGAGCCCTACACCATTGCCATCGCGCTGCGGGAGGCCGGCTGGGCGGACCATCCGATCTCGATCGAGGCGAGCGACGCGAGCGAAGCCGCGCTGGATCAGGCACGGCGCGCCGTGTATCGCGAGCGGTCCTTTCGAGCCCTTCCGCCGGACCTGCGCGCAAAATATTTCGATTCCCCGTCCCCCCTCGGCTCGCGATTGCGGCGCGAACTTCTGCCTCCGATTTCGCTTTGCCGGGCGAACCTTGTCGAACCGGCGGAGATCGCGCCTTTGGCCGGCGCCTCGGTCGTGTTTTGTCGGAACGTGTTCATCTATTTTTCGCCCGAGGCGATTCGGCGGACCGTGGCCCGCATCGCCCTGGCGATGCCCTCCGGCGGGCATCTGTTTGTCGGCGCCTCGGAGTCCCTGCTCCGGCTCACCCAGGATTTCGGGCTGAGGCAAATCGGCGAGGCCTTCGCTTACGAACGGGAGGCGGTTCCGTGAGCTCCTCGACAGAACCACCCTCGCGGCCGCCGATCCGCACCCTCGTCGTCGACGATTCGGCGTTCGCGCGCAAGGCCGTCCGCGAGATGCTGTCCGGCAGCCCCTTCATCGAGGTGGTGGGGACCGCGCGCAACGGCGAGGAGGCGCTGGACCTCGTGGACGAACTGCGGCCCGACGTGGTGACCTGCGATCTGCTCATGCCCCGGCTCGATGGAGCCGGCTTTGTGCGCCGGCAGATGGCGCGCCGCCCTCTTCCGATCCTGATCTTGACCTCGTCGCCGGCCGACGCGGACCTGGTGCTGGATGCCCTGGACGCCGGTGCCGTGGATCTCGTACAGAAGCCGACAGCGCTCGCGACCGCCGCGCTGCTCGACATCCGCGGACAGCTTCTCGACAAGGTCAAGGCGGCGGGAGGGGCGCCGGTGGCGAACCTGGCCGGTCCCGCTTCGGTCCAGCCGGCATCCGCCTCGACGGCCGCCCTCAAGCCCTTCGGCGGATCGCGGAAGTTCGACGTCCTTGTGATCGGCGTTTCCACGGGGGGGCCTCAGGCGCTGCGCTTTCTGCTGCCTCGAATCCCGGCCGATTTTCCGATTCCGATCGCGATGGTCCTGCATATGCCGATCGGGTACACCGCTCTTTTCGCGGAAAAATTGAACGAGATTTCCCCGCTCGAGATCGTCGAAGCGAAGGACGGCGACCCGCTGCGCCCCGGCGTCGTCCTGCTCGCTCCCGCCGGACGGCATCTGGCCCTGCGGCGCGAGAAGGACGGGCAGGTGCGCGCCCGGCTCGTGCTGCAACCGATCGACAGCGTCCACCGGCCGGCCGTCGACGTGCTGTTCCAGTCCGCCGCCGAAATCTTCGCCGACCGCGTCCTGGGACTGATCCTGACCGGCATGGGGGACGACGGAAGGCTGGGCGCCGCCCGGATCAAGGCCCGGGGCGGAACCGTGCTGACCGAAGCGGAAAGCAGCTGCGTCATCTACGGCATGCCGCGGGCCGTCTGGGAGGCGGGGCTCAGCGATGCGGCCGTGCCGCTTGGCAGCCTGGCCGAGGCCATTTTCGAACGCCTATGAAAGCGAATATCCTCGTGGTCGACGATTCGAGCCTCGCTCGCCGCACGGCGCGCCAGGCCCTGGAGGAGATGGGACACGCCGTGGAGGAGGCGACGGACGGGGCGCAGGCTCTCGAACGCTACTACCTCAAGCGGCACGATCTCATCATCCTCGACATGGTGATGAACGGCATGTACGGGCTCGACGTCCTGGCCAAGATGCGGGAGCTCAATCCGGAAGCCCGCGTCATCGTCGTCTCCGCCGACATCCAGAAATCGACCCAGCGCCAAGCGCGGGAGGCCGGCGCCGCAGCATTCATCAACAAGCCGTTCAGCCGCCAAAATCTGTCCGACCTCGTCGGGCGCATTCTCGCCGGAGAAATCGTATGGAATTGACCGCAGCCCAGAACGACGCCCTGACGGAGCTGATCAACATCGGATACGGACGGGCGGCCGGCACCCTGTCCGAGTTGACCGGTTATCGCGTGACCCTGGAAGTGCCGCGCATCAGGATGTACAAGATCGAGCAGGTTGCGCCGCTGCTCTCACGTCTGATCGAAGGGGACGTGGTGGCCGTCAACCAGTTCTTCTCCGGCGCGATCGGCGGCAACGCTCTGCTCCTGCTCGACGAACCCGCCGCCTTGGCGCTAAGCCGGCTCATGAGCGACGACGACTCGCTCCTGACCTCCGATCCCGACGGGCGCGAGATCATCACCGAGGTGGGCAACATCCTGCTCAACGTTTGCCTCGGGGCCTTCGGCAACCTTCTCCAGGTGCAGGTGCGATTCGCCGTTCCCAAGCTGCAGGTGAGCGCCGTCGGCAAGGTGCTCGAGTCCATCACCGTCGAATCGGAGGAGCTCAAATA
>JBOHXF010000167.1:0-3273 GCA_050737455.1 Opitutaceae bacterium
CAGAGGGGACGGGCTCGGATCGGCTCCGGACGGCGGAACGCCGGGGGCCGAGTGCTCCTCGCGGGCATCGGTCGGGGGAACTTTCATGCAAAACGGTCACCATGGGCCGCTGCACGAAGCGACGCAAACCCGGATTGGTCCTCGATCTTCATCACCCGCGCCAGACGCAGCCGCCGCCAAAAGGTCACGCGCCCCGGGCGCAAAAGCGCTTAGCGCACGCGCAGCGTGTGGCCCTCGAAAACGAGATCGAGCGACGGCACCTCAACCGCCTTGCGCGCTCCTTCCCGCCGCACATGGCCCGCGATCCACGCTTCGTGCCCGGCGGCCCGCGCCGCCTCGACAGTGGCGGCGGCGTCCGCGGGCGCGACGAACGCCGCGAAGCCGACGCCCATGTTGAACGTGGCATAGGCTTCGCGCCGCTCGATGGGGCCCGCGGCCATCAGGAACCGGAACAGCTCCGGGAGCGGGCCCACCTCCGTGATCTCGTAGACAAACGGCTCCTCGAGCCGCATCAGCTTGCGCCAGCCGTGGCCCGTCACGTGCACCGCGTAGTGGAGCTTCACCCGGCGCTCCTGGCATTCGCGCACGAAGTCGACGTAGATCGCCGAAGGCGCGAGCAGCGCTTCACCGAACGAGGTCCCGTCCTCCATCCGCGTCCGGTATCCTCCCGGCAGCCGGTCGGCGATTCTCCGGCAGAGCGTGAGGCCGTTGGTCTGCACGCCATTCGCCCTCAGAAAAACGATCCGATCGCCCTCGCGGGCGTCCCCAAGGATCCGGCGGGCCTTGGGGTCGATCCGGCCGATGGCCGAACCGCCCAGCACGATCGAGCCGGGTGCGATCATGCCGCGCAGGGCCGGCGTCTCCCCGCCGCCCCAAACGGCGCCGGCTGCGCGGCACCCTTCCGCGAACCCGGACACGAGGTCGGCGGCCCGCGCTTCGTCCGCGAACCAGTCCGCGTCGCCGACGGCGGCGTGCATCGCCACCGAGATCGGCAGGGCTCCGCACGTCACCAGGTCGTTCACGATGGTGGCCACGGTGTCGATCCCGATTTCGCGGTAGAACCCGCGCCCGGTATCGAGCTGAACCGCGTCGGCGACCAGGTTTTTGGTGCCCAGCCCCTCCTCCACGTGAGCGAGAAAGTGGTCGTCCGCCTCGATGAGGTAGGCGCTCTCCCCCCGGACCGCCGCCGGTTCCCGGTAGCCGTGGGCCGCGAGCAGGCCGACCGTGCCGTGGGCCGCCGCCTGGCAGGCCCGCTTGAACGCGTCCAGCGGGCCGTACCGCACTCCCGCGGCCTCGTACGAGAGCCCGGCCGGCTCAGTAGCTGCGGCCTTCTGATTTTTCATAATAGTTCACGTAGGCCTGGTTGACCACACGGTAGCCGCCGGGCGTCGGATACTTGCCGGTGAAGTACCAGTCGCCCGAATGATCCGGCACCGCGCGGTGGAGATTCTCGATGGACTGGAACAGGATCTCGACTTCGCCCTTCCATGCGAGCCCCTGCGGCTTCACCCGCTCCACGATCTTCGCGGAAATCTGCTCGGGTGTGAACGGCTCGTAGATTCGCCGCACATGGTTCTCCAGGACGGCCCCGGCGGGCCGCGCGATCTCCTCTCGGCAAAGCCGGTAGATCTCCTCCAGCAACTCCGCGCGGCCGGATTCCTTGAGCAGCGCCACCGCGGCTTCGAACGCGATGAATTTCCCGATTTCGGACATGTCGATTCCGTAGCAGTCCGGATAGCGCACCTGGGGCGCGGTGGAGACAATGACGATCCGGCGGGGGTTAAGCCGCGAGAGGATCTCCAGGATGGACCGGCGAAGCGTGGTCCCCCGCACGATCGAGTCGTCCACGCACACCAGGTTGTCGGTCGGCTGCACAACCCCATAGGTGACGTCGTACACGTGGCTCCCGAGCTGCTTGCGCAGGTTCTCCTGGCCGATGAACGTCCGCAGCTTGATGTCCTTGGTGACCATCTTCTCCCCGCGGGGCCAGTTGCGGAGGATCAGCTCGTCCAGGAGCCCCTCCGTCAGCGCGCCGTCGCGGTTCGCCCGCAGGATGGCCGCCTTGACCTCGTCGCGCCGGCGCACGCGCAAGGCCGACATGAGGCCGTGGTAGGCCACCTCCGCGGTGTTCGGGATGAAGCTGAAGATCGTGTGCTCCCAGTCGCCGCCGATCGCGCGCTGGACCTGGTCGGCCAGGTGGCCGCCTAGCGCCTTGCGTTCCCGGTAGATGTCCTCGTCGTTGCCGCGGGAGAAATAAATCCGCTCGAACGAGCAGGATGCGCGCGGCAGCGGCGCCGTGAAAGGCCGTTCGGACACCTCGCCGCGGCGCTTGATCACGACGGCGTGGCCCGGCTGCACCTCGCGCACGTCCGCCTTTGCGAGGTCGAACACGGTCATGAGGGGCGCCCGTTCCGAGGCGAACGCCACCACCTCGTCGTTGCGGAAGTAATGGACGGGCCGGATCCCCGAGGGATCGCGGGCCACGAACGCGTCGCCATTGCCGATGAGCCCGCACAGGACGTAGCCCCCGTCCCATTTTTCCGAGGCCCGGGTCAGGACGCGGGCAAGGTCGAGATCCTCGCTGATCCGCCGCGACAGCTCCTCGCCCTGCAGGTCGCGCTTGCGCAGGAACCGGTAGATGTCCTCGTGCTCCTCGTCGAGGTAGAAGCCGATCTTCTCCAGGATCGCCTGGGTGTCCGTGGCGAGGATCGGATGCTGGCCCATCGCGATCAGGCTGTCGTTAAGCTCCCGGGTGTTGGTCAGATTGAAATTCCCGCAGAGGGCGAGGTTGCGGGTCGGCCACGGGCTCCGCCGGAAGAACGGATGGCAGGCGCTCAGGTTGTAGCCGCCGCTTGTTCCGTACCGCAGGTGCCCCATGAGCAGCTCCCCGCCGAAGTCGAAATGCCGCTTCACCGTATCCGGGAACTCGGGATGGATCACGCCCTCCGCGACCCGCGCATGGTACTGCTCGAGGATGGAGCGGAAGATCCGGTCGAGCGGATTGGACTTCACGTTCCGCTCGCGGAAGAGAAACGGCTCGCCCGCGGGTGCGTCGAGCTTCACGCAGGCCACCCCGGCGCCGTCCTGGCCCCGGTTATGCTGCTTCTCCATGAGGAGGAAAAGCTTGGTGAAGCCCCAGAGCGGATTGCCGTATTTCTCCTGGTAATACGATAGCGGCCGGAGCAGCCGGACCAGCGCGACGCCGCACTCGTGGTTCAGCGGTTCGCTCATCGGGCGCCTCCCTTCGGCGCGCCGGGCGGGCCGGCCGCGCCC
>JBOHXF010000168.1:0-4621 GCA_050737455.1 Opitutaceae bacterium
GCAGTTCGCTCGGAAGGCGGGCCGCACGACCGTGGTCAATCCCGGGAGCGTCGGGCAGCCGAAGGACGGCGATCCGCGGGCCGCGTACGCCCTTTGGGAGGACGGCCGTGTGTCGCTGAAACGCGCCTCCTACGACATCGCGCTCACCGTGCGCGATTTGGCCGGCTGCGCGGAGCCGGGCATCGTCCGGCGCCTCTCCGAGATCCTGATTCATGGCTGAACCCGCGATCGCGCTCAACGAGAACCATCGGCGAAGCCTGCTCGCCGGGTTCAAGTACATGGACCGGCTCCTCGCCGAGGCGCTGGCCGAACTCGCGAACGAACCGAACGGGGCGATCTTTTCGCGCACCCGCCCGGACGCGACACCGGTCCAGCGCCGGGTGGCCGCCGATTACGCGGCCCGCCTGCGCGCCGCGATGCGCCACGTGCTTGGGCGATGCGCCCTTCCCCCGCCCGACCCCGAGGTCGGCGCCGTTTGGAACCTGCGCTCCTACCTTATCTCCCTCGACATCGCGCTGGAGGAGATGACGCCGGAACGCCTGCGCGGCTACGGCCCGCTCGACGAGCGGTCCGGGGACGCGCTGCGCTCGGCTCAGGCCGAACTGCACGCCCTCGTCGCCGAATTGCAGGCCTACCTCGCCTCCGGTCTCGGAGGCGACCTCGCGACGCGGCTCGCGCGCCTCGACGGAACCTCGGACGAAGTCCGCCTCGTGCGCGAACTCGAGCGGATCACGACGGCCCACGGCCTGACCGAGTTCCGGCCGGCGGTGGGCGAACTGCTCGGCCGGCTCGAGCGGAACGTCTGGACGCTCGCGTTCGTCGGCCGTGTGAGCTCCGGGAAGTCCTCGCTCCTCAACCATGCGCTCGGCGCGGACCTGCTGCCCTCCGGGGTGACCCCGGTGACCGCGGTGCCCATCCGCGTGATGGGCGGCGATCCGTCCGCCACGGTCTCGTTCGCCACGGAAAAGCCGGTCTCGATCCCGATTGAGGAACTGGCCCGGTACGCCTCCGAGGAAGGCAACCCGGGCAACAGGCGGCACGTTACGGACCTCCTTCTGCATTGGCCGGCCGACTGCCTGGCGGGCGGCGAAATCTGCTTCGTCGATACGCCGGGCCTCGGCTCCCTCGCCACGTCCGGAGGGGCGCAGACCTACGCGTTCCTGCCGCGGTGCGACCTCGGAGTCCTCCTGGTGGACGCTTCGGCTACCCTGAATGGAGAGGACTTGGAAGTCCTTCGCAAGCTGATGGAAGGGGGCGCGGAAACGCTCATCGTCCTCAGCAAAGCCGACCTTCTCCCGCCCGCCGACCGGGAAAAGCTTCTGGCCTATCTGCGCGAAAAGACGGCCGAAACCCTGGGACGGGAGGTGCCTGCGGCGGCCGTCAGCGTGGCGCCGGGCCACGCGACGCTTGCCGACGCCTGGCTTGAGCGGACGCTGAAACCGCGCCAGGCGCGCCATCGCGAATTGGCGCAGTGCGCGTTCCGCCGCAAGATCGGAGCCCTCAAGGACGGGGTCGCCGGGGCCCTCGCCGTCCGGCTGGACGGCGCGGGAGCCGCGGCTACGGCCGACCTCGCGGCGTTCGGGACCGCCCGGGCGGAATTGGTCAAGGCCGAGCGGCGGATGTACGAATGGATCGGCGCCGAAACTCTGGATTGCGGGACGCTGATCGACGCCGTGGCCGGCGGGGTCGAGGCGGCGGACCGGCGGGACCCCGCGGAGTCCGCAGCCATCGAACTGGCGCGCGCGGCCTCGGACTTGGGAGGCCGCCTGGAAGCCCTCCTGCGCGAGACCCGCGCCGCGGCGCTGAGAGCCCTGGACGGTGCCGGTTTGGACGTGCTGCCCGAGCCGGCGGGCAGACCGCTGTTCGATCCCGCGCCGGTCGTATGGGACCGGCCGCTGAGCACCGCATGGGAGCGGTGGCCCTTGGCGTCGGCGCGGCGCGCGGCCTTGCGCCGCCAGCTCCGCTCGCGCTGGGCGGACGCCCTGGACGAAGCGCTGCGCGCGCATGGCCAGGCGCTGATTCGCTGGGGCCGGGATTACCTCGGAGAAATCGCCACGGCGCTTGACCTCCGGAAAGGCTTCGCCGAAGCGGCGGCCGGACCGAACCCTTCGCTCACCATCCGGAAGGATGCCACTGAGCGCGACCTGGAAATCCTCCGCCGGTGGGACCGCGCGCCTCCGGTCCCGGCAGGCGGCGCTCGATGAGATTTCCGGGCTCATGACCGATCCGACCGAGGCTTCCACTCTCGCCCTCAGTCCGACCTTCATTTTCAATTTCGGTTGGCTTTGGTCGGTGCTCCCGTCCCCCTGGGTTCGCCCGCTCCTCGGCCGGCATCTCCGCCGCGCGGTCGCAGGGGAGACGGAGAAAAATGTCTCCCGGCTCGCGGCCCAATGGGATCAGGCGCTCCGCTCGGCCCTCGGCGCTCTGTTCAAGCGCGCCCAGGCATCCATCGCGGGTCAGCGCCGCACGCTGCTCGCCTGTCGGGCTCGCGGCGACGCGAGGCCGGAGCGCTCGAAGGGGCGCCGGAGATCACGGACGCGGGTCAGGTCGACGGATGCGTCCCGCGGTAGTGCAGCACCCGCGCCTTTTCCAGCGTCACAAGCCCGCTGCCGATCATGCCGTCGATCACCGGAAGGAAGGCGTTGATCTTCTCCTCGGTGTCGACGATTTCGATCACGATCGGGAGATCGCCCGACAATCGCAGGATTTTGTTGGTGTGCAGCCGGCTCGACTTGCCGAAGCCCATTTGGGCCCGCAGCACGGTGGCGCCGGCGAGATGCATCTCGCGCGCCTTGAGGACAATGGCCTCGTAGAGGGGTTGGTGGTGCCAGCGCTCCGACTCCCCGAAAAAGATTCGCAGCAACACGGACTCGTAAGGCAGTTCCATCTGACGTTCACAAGCGTGGCGGCGAGCCCGCGGCCTTGCAAGTCGTTTGGCCGGTTGCGGAAGCTTCACGCAGATGCGAAGATAACCGATGCCTGCGGTTTCGCCGTCGCGGAGGGAGGCGCCTGCCCTGCAACGGGTGTGGACCGACGCATGGAATCACCTGCGCGCGGTGCTCGGCGCGCACGGGGGCCGCGCTCTAACCCGGGACCTCCTGCCCGGCATTGCCGGGCTGCAAATCGCTGCGAGCGCCGCCGTGGTCCTTGCCACTTGGGGTATCGCGACGCTGCTGCGCCGGCTCGCCCACCGTAAGATCGTCCAGCATGCGCGCGACGAGGCGGCGGCCGCCAGCGAAGCGCCGCCGCCTTCCTGGCTCCGGCTCACGCTCCAGGAGGCGGGCCCGCCTTTCCTTCTGTCGGTTTGGATCTGCGGGTTGTACGGGGCCCTCTGGCTGCTGTCCTTCCGCCTCCCGGCCGGCGCACAACAGGTCCAGGCGGCGCTCAACTGGCTCGCCGGAGCGGCCCTCTCGGCCGCCCTATTCTGGTTCCTATACCGGATGATCAACGTCGTCGAAGCCGAACTGAAACATTGGGCGGGCCGCCTAAGGCGGAAATGGGCGGACGTCCTCGCAGCCGTCGTCGCCCGGGCGCTGCGCCTGATCGCCCCGCTCGTCGCCATCCTGCTGATCCTGCCGACCCTGAAGCTGTCCGCCGCCGGGCACGAAGCGGCCCGGCAGATCGCGAGCCTGCTGCTCATCGCCGGCGTCGGCTTCTCGCTCTGCAAGATGGCGGCGACCGCCGAAAAGGCGGTGATCTCCGAATATCGGACAGACTTGGCCGACAACCTGGCGATGCGGAAGATCCAAACCCAAGTGCGGATGCTCGCCAAGATCGCGGTGGTTGTCATCGCCGTGATCACGGTGGCCGCGATGCTGATGGTGTTCGACTCCGTGCGCCGGTTGGGGACGAGCCTGCTCGCGTCGGCGGGGATCGTGGGCATCGTCGTCGGCTTCGCGGCCCAACGGACCCTCGGTACGCTCATCGCGGGCATCCAGATCGCGTTCACCCAGCCCATCCGGCTGGACGACGTCGTGATCGTCGAAGGCGAATGGGGCCGGATCGAGGAGATCACGATGACTTATGTGGTCGTCGCGATCTGGGACCTGCGCCGGATGGTCCTGCCCATCACCTACTTTATCGAGAAGCCGTTCCAGAACTGGACCCGGGTCGGGGCGGCCCTCCTGGGCTCGGTGTTCCTTTACACCGATTACACGGTGCCGGTCGGCGCCCTCCGGACGGAGCTCGACCGTATTCTCGAGCAATCGAAACTTTGGGACGGCAAGGTGAAGGTCGTCCAGGTGACGGACGCGAAGGAGCGCACGATCGAGATCCGCGTGCTCGTGAGCGCGGCCGACTCCTCGCAGCAGTGGGCTCTCCGCTGCGAAGTGCGCGAAAAGATGGTGGACTTCCTGCAGCGCAACTATCCGTCCGCCCTGCCGCGAACCCGCGCCGAATGGCGTGCGCTTCCGGACCCGGGCCTCGGGGACGGCGCCCGCCCGCCGGCTAATCCGGACGGGGCGGCGGACAGCCCGCGTTCCACGTCCTGATCGCGCGCTCGCCGCGCTCGAACCCGAGTATGGAATACGAACCGGTGTCGAACAGCAGCCGGGCGCCGAACCGCGGCGGCTCCCCAAGCCAGCGCGCCGCCAGGACCCGCAGAAAATGACCGTGCGAAAAG
>JBOHXF010000169.1:0-8034 GCA_050737455.1 Opitutaceae bacterium
CCGACTTCTTCACCGTCAACCTCTACCATCCCTCGCTTGCCGGCGCCGCGCCGGATGTTCTCCTGGAGACCCTCGTGTTTTCGATGGACAAGCGCGCGATCCGCGAAGTGTGGATGGGCGCGCGCCAGCGCGTGGCGAACGGCCGCCACCCGGACCAGGGTCGGATCGTCGCGCGCTTTGTCGAGTTGCAGCGCAGGCTCTGGGCGGCGGCGGGGTGAGTGAGGTCGACCCCGCCCATTGGACGGCGGATCGGGGAAACAGGTCAGGGGTCATGCCAAGGCAAACCCGCTCCTTTCCCTGCGAATTGGCTGGGCGGCCTGCAAAGGGAAAGGGGGCGCGTTATTTTGTCACGGCGCCTTGGAACTTATCCTTGAATGAGATGTAGGGGAGGGCGAGGCTGGAACCGGAGGAACCTGAAGGAATATTGGCGATCGTTGCATGGGAACCCTGAGCCACAACCTGGCCTTGACTTGGTAAGATCTTGAGGTAATACCTCGTCCGTGATCACCCGCACGGTCAAATTGCCCAACGAACTGGATGCCCGCCTGCGCCAAAAGGCGAAAGGGCAAAAGGTCACCTTCTCGGAGGCGGCGCGCCGAGCGTTGGAGGACGGCCTCGGGGATGAGAGCTCCGGGATCGACATGCTGGCCGCCCTGGAAAGCTTTGCCGGCTCGATCGACGGGCCCGGCGACCTGTCCACGAACAAGGCGCACTTCGACGACTTCGGTGTCTCGGCAAAGCGCTCCTGACGCCCCGTGCTTCCCCGGGCGCTCGTCGATTCCGGTCCGCTGGCGGCCTTTCTAAACCGCGGGGACGCGTTGCATGAGTGGGCCCGAAAGGCCTTCGAAGGCACTCCCGGACCCTATCTGACGACGGAGGCCAACGTCGCCGAGGTCTGCCATCTCCTGGAGCGCGCGGCGTTGAAAGGTTCGCTTCGGCTGTTCGAGCTGCTCGATACCGGTCTCGTGCAAACGGCATCGCTCGCGGACAGTCTGGCCGCGGTCGGGGCGGAAGTGAGCC
This sequence comes from Opitutaceae bacterium, assembly GCA_050737455.1. Classification (GTDB taxonomy): domain Bacteria; phylum Verrucomicrobiota; class Verrucomicrobiia; order Opitutales; family Opitutaceae; genus Palsa-1447. The sequence goes on from JBOHXF010000169.1 coordinate 1,021, forward strand.
GTTTTCGCGACCGGAGGGTGGATTTTGCCGACGCCTGCCTCCTTGTGTTGGCCGAGCGCCGGCCCCACCTTCCGCTGATCACGGCGGATCGCGCGGATTTCCAGGTGTATTTCCGCGGGCGTAAAAATCGGCTGGTGCTTCCTCCCTGACCGGAGATTTGCGTTACCCGACGGCCTGGACCGTGCGGCCGATTCCGGGCTGGGTGTTTTCCGGGGGCCGGGGAGGCAATTCGCGCCTTGAGCCGCCAGGCAATGCGGGCGAGCCTCCGGCGGTATCCGTTCATGCGTGCGTATTTTCTCCGGCGTCTGCTGCTCATCCCCCCCACGCTGGTCGGCATCACCCTGATCGTCTTCTTCATCACCCGGATCGTGCCGGGGGGGCCCCTGGAGCAGGCGCTGATGCGCGCGCAGATGTCGCTTGGGGGTGCGGCCTCCGCGCGCGCCGGGGCGCAGGGCACCGCCCTTTCGAGCGACCAGATCGAGCAGCTCAAGCATTACTACGGGTTCGACCGGCCGTGGCCGGTCGCCTACGTCCAATGGCTCGGCAAGGTGGCGACGGGCAACCTGGGCACCTCCTACCGGTACAACGAGCCGGTATGGGACCTGATCGCGGAGCGCTTTCCGATTTCTCTCTTCTACGGCGGGATCACGCTCGTCGTCACCTTCGGGGTGTGCATCCCGCTGGGGATCCTGAAGGCGATTCGGCACAACACATGGGTCGACACCGTGTCCTCGATCCTGATCTTCGTCGGCTACGCCGTGCCCGGATACATTCTTGCGGCGCTGCTTCTCGTCTTTTTCGCGGCGAAGCTGGGCTGGTTTCCGCTGGGCGGGTTCGTGAGCGACGGATTTTCGGGCCTCTCCTTCCTGGGCAAAGTGGGCGACCTCGTGCATCACGCGGTGCTCCCGCTGATCTGCTACCTGGTCGGCAGCTTCGCCTTCGTGACCCTGCTCATGAAGAACCACCTCCTGGACAATCTCGCGGCCGACTACATGCGCACGGCGGTCGCCAAGGGGGTGCCGGGCCGGAAGGCCGTCCTGACCCATGCGCTGAGGAATTCCCTGATCCCGCTCGCCACGGCCTTCGGGCAGAGCGTCACGCTGCTGGTCTCCGGCTCGTTTCTGATCGAGACCATCTTCGACATCGATGGCGTCGGGCTCCTGGGTTACACCTCCGTCCTGGACCGGGACTACCCGGTGATCCTGGGCGAACTGCTCATCACCGCCCTCGTGATCCTCCTGGGGAACATCCTCTCGGACGTGCTCGTGGCGCTCACCGACCCGCGGGTGAAGTTCTCCTGAACGCATGCGCTGGCGGCTGAACCCCCTCACCCGGCAGAAATTCCGGAGGTTCCGGAGGCTCCGCCGCGGCTGGTGGTCGCTGCTCGTCCTCGGCGGCCTGCTGATCCTGGCGGCCGGCGCCGAGCTGCTCGTGAACAGCCGGGCGATCGTCGTCCATTACGACGGCCGCTATTATTTCCCGACCTACACCGCGTTCCACCCGGGGACCGACTTCGGCGAAAACTACAGCTACGAGGTGAATTACCGGGAACTCAAACGGCGCTTTGAGCGGCAGGGCGGGGACAACTGGGTGCTCCTTCCCCCCGTGCCGTACAACCCCTACGAAAACTCCTTCGCGGTGGGGAAGTACCCCCCGACCCCCCCGTCCTGGTCGGAGCGGCATTTTCTCGGGACGGACACGACCGGCCGGGACGTCCTGGCCCGCCTGTTCTACGGATTCCGGACGGCGATGATCTTCGCGCTGCTATACCTCGCCCTGGTATACCTGATCGGGATCACGGTCGGCTGCGCGATGGGGTACTGGGGCGGGAGATTCGACCTGGTGACCCAGCGCCTCGTCGAAATCTGGGCAAACATGCCCTTTCTGTATATCGTGATCATCGTGGCCTCGATCGTGACGCCCAATCTCGCCTCGCTCCTCGTGATCGTCGCCTTGTTTTCCTGGACGGGGATGACGTACTACATGCGGACCGCGACCTACCGCGAGAAGGCGCGCGACTACGTCGCGGCGGCGGAGGTGGCGGGGGCGGGCTCCGGGCGGATCATCTTCCATCACATCCTTCCGAACGCCGTCTCGACCGTCGTGACCTTCATCCCGTTCACGGTGAGCGACGCGATCACGGCCCTGACCGCCCTCGATTTCCTGGGCTTCGGCTTGCCGCCGCCGACGCCGAGCTGGGGCGAAATGCTCCGCCAGGGCACGGCGAACCTGGACGCTCCCTGGATCGTGGCCTCCACCTTCGCCGCGCTCGTCATCGTCCTCAGCCTCGTCACCTTCATCGGAGAGGCCGTCCGCGAAGCCTTCGATCCCAAGAAGTTCTCGATTTATGTATGACTCGTCTTCCAAGCGCCGCTCCGAGGCGCCTTCCGAGGCGGCCCCTGGTGCTGTGAGCGGCTTCACCGGATCGGTCCTGCTGGCCGCCGCCGCGTCGATCCTGATGTTCGGCGGGTGCTCCAAGAAAGCCGTCGAGGCGAAGCGGGATATCCGGCCGATCGCCGCGGCCTACTACCGGGCCCACCCCGATTTCTTCCGCTACAAGACCCTGGCCGACCTGCCGAAGGGGCTTGTCTGGCACGACGGGAAAGGCGTGCCGGAGTTCGGCGACCCGGCCGCGAAACGGGGCGGCACCCTGCGCTCGGCTCTTCCCGATTTCCCGCGAACGCTCCGATTCTACGGGCCGGACGCCGCCGAACCGTTCCGGGCGTTCATCCTCGACGACGACATGATTCCGCTCGTCGAGCGGCAGCCGAACACGGGCCAGGATTATCCCGGCCTCGCCCGGCAATGGGCCTACGCTCCGGACGGGCGCACGATGGTTTTCCGCCTGGATCCCGCCGCCCGGTATTCCGACGGCGTTCCGGTGCGCGTGGACGATTTCTTCTTCGCATTCTTCCTGTACCGAAGCTCGTACATCCAGGACCCCTGGATGAACAATTATTTCAGCCAGAACTTCACCCAGATCACCAAGTACGACGACTTGACCTTTTCGGTGTCCTGGACGCAGCCGAAGCCGGATCTCGACGATAAGATCGCCGGCCCGAATGGGCTCGTGCCGGAACCCGAGCATTTCTTCAAGGATCTGGGGCCGGACTATCCGCAGCGCTACCAGTGGCGCGTCGAGCCGACCACCGGGCCTTACACCGTCAGGCCCGAGGATGTGCACAAGGGCAGTTGGATCGACGTCACCCGGGTTCCGCATTGGTGGGCCGCGGACAAGCGCTTTTTCCGCCACCGCTACAACGTCGATCGGTTCCACTTCACGATCATCCGCGATCCGGACAAGATGGTGGAGGCATTCAAGCGCGGCGACATCGACGTGCTGGAACTCGACCGGCCGGAGCTGTGGTACGACAAGCTTCCCAACGACGATCCGCTCGTCCGGCGGGGAGCCGTGGCCAAGTTCACGTTCTACAACCAGGTTCCGCGGGCGACCTACGGCCTGTATCTGAATTGCTCCGATCCCCTGCTGGCGAACCGCGATGTCCGCCGGGGCATCGCCTATGCTTCTAATTTCGATCTGATCGATCGGCGCTACTACCGCGGCGACTGGACGCGGATGCAGACCAGCGCCGACGGCTACGCCGATGTTCCGTTTCCGGGCATCCACCCGCGGCCCTTTTCCGTGGCCAAAGCCCTGGTGTGCTTCGCGCAGGCGGGATTCGTCAAGCGCGGTCCCGACGGCATCCTGGTCGATGGGCGGGGGCGGCGGCTGTCGTTCACGATCACGACGCCGTACGAGGCCTTCCGCGATCCGCTCACCATTCTCCGGCAGGAGGCCGCGAAGGCCGGCTTGGAGTTCAAGATCGAGATCCTCGACGAGACCACCGCTTTCAAGAAGATCGACGAAAAGCATGCGCAGATCGCCTTCGTCGGCATCGACACCGCCGCGACCCCGGAGCGCTATCCCCGCTACTGGGAGAATTTCGCCTCCGTCAACGCCAACCGGCCGACCACGAACAACTTCACCGATACGGTCGATCCTGTCATGGACCGGCTCATCGCCGCCTACGACCGCGCCCGCACGATGGACGAGGTGCGGCGGCTGGCCCGGCGGCTGGAATTGAGGATCCGCTACGACGCCGCGTTCATTCCGGCCTTCGAATACACCTATTTCCGCGGCGCCTATTGGCGTTGGGTGCGCTTCCCGGCGAACTTCGCCACACGGGAGAGCATCAGCGTGCCCGGTTGGAACGGACTGGATTTCGGACTTTGCTGGATCGACGACAGTGTCCGCCCGGCCGTGCTGGCCGCCGCGCATGGCGGGCCGCCGCTCCCGCCGGACATCAAGGCGTACGACCGGTACCGCGAACGCCCCGAGACCGGAAAGGCGGCCCCATGAGGGCCGGCGCCCGCGTCCTTTGCGATTTATGAAGGCTATGTTTTCCCTGTGCCGAGGGTCGGCGCCCGTTCTCTCCATGGCGGCGGCCGCGCTGGCGCTCGGCCTCGCCGGGTGCGCGCGGAAGGCCGCCGCGCCAACGCGGGATATCCGCCCGGTGGCCGAGGCCTACTACAGGGCCCATCCCGGTTTCTTCCACTTCAAGACCCTTGCGGACCTGCCGAAGAATCTCGTGTGGCACGACGGCCGGGGCGTGCCGGAATTCGCCGACCCCGCGGCGAAACGGGGGGGGACGCTGCACGCCAGCATTCCCGATTTCCCCGTCACGCTTCGCTTTTATGGTCCGGATTCGGGCCAAACCTTTCGGCCTTTCCTTCTGGACGACATCGCGATCTCGCTCATCCAGGAACAGCCGAACACCGGCCAGTACTATCCCGGCCTCGCCCGCCAATGGGCCTTCGATCCCGATCGGCGGACCATGTATTTCCGCCTCGACCCGGATGCCCGGTACTCGGACGGCGTTCCGATCCGCGCGGACGACTTCCTCTTCGCGTTTTTTTTCTTCCGCTGCGGCGATCTCCACGATCCCTGGTCCCTGAACTTCTACACGACCAATTACAGCCAGATCACCAAGTACGACGATCTCACGTTTTCCGTGACCTGGAAGGAGCCCAAGCCTGATTTGGAGTATCTGCTCGGAAGCCTGATTCCGGTTCCAGAACACTTTTACAAGGATTTGGGCCCCGATTATCCCCAATACTATCAATGGCGGCTCGAACCGACTTCCGGGCCGTACACCATCCGGCCGGAGGATATCCACAAGGGCGCCTCGATCGACCTGACCCGGGTTCCGAACTGGTGGGCGACGAACAAGCGGTTCTTCCGGCACCGGTACAACCCGGACCGGATCCATTTTGTCGTCATTCGCGATCCTGAGAAGGAATTCGAGGCTTTCAAGCGGGGGGACATCGACGTGGCCGACGTGACCAGCGTCAAGCGCTGGTACGAACAACTGCCCGACTCCGATCCTTTGGTCCGGCGGGGCGCCGTCGCGAAGGTCACCTTCTACAATCAGATCCCCCGGCCGACCGTGGGATTCGACCTCAACTGCTCCGATCCGCTCCTTTCCAACCGGGACATTCGCCGGGGCATCGCCTACGCCTCGAACTTCGATCTCGTCGACCGGGAGTATTTCCGCGGCGACCGCGTTCGGATGCAGACGAGTGCTGACGGGTATCCGGCGGTGCCCTTTCCGGGCATCCATCCCCGGCCGTTCTCCGTGAAGGATGCGCTGGCCTGCTTCGCCAAGGCCGGCTTCACCCGCCGCGGACCCGACGGGATCCTGGTCGACGGCCAAGGCCGTCGGCTCTCGGTGACCGTGACCTGCCCCTACGAGACGATGCGCGATCCGCTGACGATCCTGCGCCAGGAAGCCGCCAAGGCCGGATTAGAGCTGAAGATTGAGATCCTGGACATGGCGACCGCCTTCAAAAAGATCGACGAGAAGCACGACCAGATCGCGTTTTGCGCCTTCAGCCTCCCGGTGGAACTCTACCCGCGCTACTGGGAAGCCTTCGATTCGGCCAACGCGAACCGCCCCAATACGAACAATGTGACCAACACGGACGATCCGGTCATGGACCGATTGATCTCGCGCTACGACCGGGCCCAGACCATGGACGAGATCCGCGCGCTCGCGCGCAAGCTGGAGCTCCGGATCCGCTATGACGCGGCCTTCATTCCCGGATTCGAAGCGCCCTTTTATCGGGAAGCCCATTGGCGCTGGATAAAGTATCCCCCGACGTTCGCGACGCGGGAGAGCAACGGCGTCGTAGGCGGACAGACCCTGGATTTCGGGCTCTTTTGGATCGACAACAGCGTCCGGGCTGCCGTGTTGGCGGCCGCGCACGGCGGGCCGCCGCTCCCGCCGGACATCAAGGTGTACGACCAATGGAAGACCCGGTGAGCCCCGCCACGCCGCATGCCTCCAAGGAGCCGCTGCTCAGCGTCCGCAACCTGCGGGTGGGATTCGACGGCGAAGGCGGGCCCGTCCAGGCCGTCGACGGGATCAGCTTCGACATCCCGCGGGGCCGCACGGTCGGCCTCGTGGGCGAGTCGGGGTGCGGGAAGAGCGTGACCGCGCTCTCGCTCCTGCGGCTGCTCCCGCAGCCGTCGGGAAAGATCCTGGGCGGCGAGGTCCGCTTCGAGGGCAGGGATCTCCTTCCGCTCCCGATCGAGGAGATGCACCGCATCCGCGGCGCCAGGATCGGCATGGTCTTCCAGGAGCCGATGACGGCCCTCAATCCCGTGCACACCATCGGCCGGCAGCTCGCCGAAGTGCTCCGGCTCCACACCGAACTTCCCGGCCCGGAAATCACCCGCCGCTCGGTCGAGCTGCTCCGGCAGGTCGGCATCCCCTCGCCGGAGCTCCGGCTCGCCGAATACCCGCATCGCCTCTCCGGCGGCATGCGCCAGCGGGTCGTGATCGCGATGGCCATCGCTTGCGGGCCGCAGCTCCTCATCGCGGACGAGCCGACCACGGCGCTCGACGTGACCATCCAGGCGCAGATCCTGGAGATTATGGCGCGGCTCTCGAAAGAGCTGGGCACCGCCGTGATCATCATCACCCATAACCTGGGGGTGGTGGCTCGCTACGC
>JBOHXF010000170.1:0-5025 GCA_050737455.1 Opitutaceae bacterium
GCCGGTCGGCTTTTCGACTCACGAACGGCCGGACCGGCTCGATCCTGTGAAGCTCGCGGTCGCCAAAGGGGCCGTGATCCTGGAGCGGCACGTCGGCATCCCGACGGAACGTTATCCGCTCAACGCCTATTCGTCGACCCCGACGCAAGCCGCCGCCTGGATAGAGGCGGCTCTCGCCGCGGCCCGCATGTGCGGGTCCGCCGACCGGCGCGCGGCCGCCACCCCGAACGAAACCAAGGAGCTGTTGGCGCTCCGGCGCGGGCTGTTCGCCCGGGAGGCGATTGCGGCCGGCCAGGCCATCGACGCAGGCAAGGTTTTTTTCGCGATTCCCACCCGGCCCGGGCAATTCACCGCGAACGATTTCTCGAAGTACGCCGATTTCCGGGCGAGCGCGGACATTCCGGCGGGCGGCGCGATCGGGCGGACCGAGGCGGCCGTCAGCGACCGACGGCGGTTCGTCACCGAGATCGTTCAGCAGGTGCGCGACTTCGTCCGGGCGAGCCACGTGCCGCTGCCGACCAAGGCCGACGTGGAGATTTCGCACCACTACGGGCCGGAGCGGTTTGCCCAGACCGGTGCCGTCCTGCTCAGCTATGTGAACCGAAGCTACTGCAAGAAGGCCATCGTCATGCTGCCCGGCCAGTCCCATCCCGAGCATTGGCACCGGACGAAGGAGGAGACTTTTTTCATCCTGCATGGCTCCATGTCGATCAGCCTGAACGGCGCGATTCAGGAGGCGAAGGCGGGCGATTCCATCCTGGTCGAGCCGGGCGTCCGGCATGCCTTTTCAACGAGGACCGGGGTCATTTTCGAAGAGATCTCTTCCACCCATGTGCCGTGCGACTCGTTTTACGGCGACCCGACGATCATGGCCAATCCGGGCCGCAAGACCCGGGTGACGTATTGGATCGACTGATGAGTGCGCCGGCCAGGCCGCGCATCGTTTGGGACCTCGACGATACGCTGAACGAGCTCATGCTGGCTTGGCATGGCTGGTTCAACCGTGACCGGCGGACCGGCGGCGTCCGGCTCTCCTTTGCCGAGCTGCGGGAGAATCCCCCTCACAGGCTGCTGGGGCTGGCCGAGGACGAGTATCGGGCATCGCTCGATCGGTTCCGCCTGTCGCCGGCGGGCCGGAACCTGGAGCCGTCTCCCGCCGCGCTGGCGTGGTTCGAGCGGCACGGATTCGAATTCGAGCACCACGTCCTGACGGCCCGCTCCCTCGCGACCGTGCCGGCCGCGGCCGAATGGGTCTTTTCGCATTTCGGACGATGGATTCGCCACTTCCATTTTATCCCGGCCGTTCGGGCCGGGGAGGTCCTGCCCGACGCCGGCCAGGCCAAGGCGGACGTGATCCGCGAATTGGGCCCGGCCCGCTATTTCGTGGACGACAATCCCGCGGAGGTCGAGGCCGCCCGCGCGTGCGTCGAAGAATCCCTGCTCGTGGCGCAGCCTTGGAATGCCGGGGGGAGCCCGCTCGCCGAGCTGCTGGCGCGCCTTCCGGCGGCGGTCTGATTTTCCACCGTGAAGCTTTCCGATTACGTCATCGATTTCGTCGCGGCGCAGGGCGTGCGCCACGTGTTCATGCTGCCGGGCGGTGGCGCCATGCACCTCAACGATTCCCTGGGGAGGCATCCGGGCGTTTCGTTCGTCTGCAATCTTCACGAGCAGGCCAGCGCCATCGCGGCGGAGGCCTACGCGCAATACACCGGCAATCTGGGCGTGGCGATGGTCACGACCGGGCCGGGAGGCACCAATGCCGTGACCGGAGTGGCCGGCGCCTGGCTGGAATCGACCCCCATGCTTTTTCTTTCAGGCCAGGTCAAGCGTCCCGACTTGGTCGGCGGCAGGGGAGTGCGCCAGATCGGATTTCAGGAGATCGACATCGTCAGCATCGTCAAACCGATCACCAAGTACGCGGCCACGGTGACCGATCCGGCGCTTATTCGGGCTCGTCTCGAGGAGGCGGTCTGGCACGCCCGGAATGGCCGGCGGGGCCCGGTCTGGATCGACCTCCCGCTCGACGTGCAGGCCAGCGAGATCGACCCGGATTCCTTGGAGGCCTTTGTTCCGCCGGCGGAAGCGCCAAACGACCTCGGCGCGGCCGCGGAACGCTGCCTGGAGGCGCTGGCGCGGTCCCGCCGCCCGGTCGTGCTGGCCGGTAACGGCGTGCGGCACGCCGGAGCCATCTCCGATCTCCTTCGGTGGGCCGAGATGGCGGGCGTTCCCGTCCTGACCACATGGAAGGCGCTCGATTTCCTGCCGGAGGATCATCCGCTCTATGCCGGCCGCCCGGGAGCGGTGGGGCAGCGCGGCGCCAATTTCGCCCAGCAGACCGCCGATCTGTTCATCAGCCTTGGCGCCCGGCTCGATTTCGGTCAGACGGCCTATAATCACGGTCATTTTGCGCCCGGGGCTGCAAAGGTGATCGTGGATATCGACCCGCACGAACTCGCGAAGCTCCAGATGAAAATCGACGTCCCGGTCGCGGGCGATGCGGGACGATTCCTGAAGGAACTGCTTGGCCGGACAGCGGGCCGAAGACTTCCGTCGTTCGCCGATTGGGTGGGCCGCTGCAAGGCTTGGAAGGCGCGTTATCCCGTGGTGCTGCCGGCGCACCGGGAGTCCTCCGGAGGCGTGAGCAATTACATTCTGGTCGAGACGTTGGGGCAAATTCTCGCGGGAAGCGATGTGCTGGTGCCGGGCAGTTCCGGCGCCTGCAGCGAAATCACCTGCCAGGCCCTCCCCGTGGTCCACGGCGGCTTGCGCGTGCTCAATACCCAAGGGCTGGGAGCCATGGGATTCGGCCCTTCAGCGGCGATCGGCGCCTGTCTGGCCTCCGGCCTGCGGCGGACGATCTGCATCGACGGCGACGGCGGATTCGCGATGAACGCCCAGGAACTGGCGACCGTTGCCCGGCTGAAGCTGCCGATCAAGTGCTTCGTTCTCAACAACGGCGGATACGGATCGATCCGCGCGACGCAAACGAACTATTTCGATCGAAGATACATGGCGTGCGATCCGGGTTCCGGATTGACGCTTCCCGACTTGCGAAAAACCGCCGAGGCCTGCGGCGTCGCTTACCGGCGGATAGCCTCCCAGGAGAAGTTGCAGGCCGAAATCGAATCGGCCTTGGATGGCCCGGGCGCCGTCCTCTGCGAGGTCATCATGGCCCCGGATCAAGTCACCCAGCCGAAAGTGTCCTCCCGCCAGGAAGCCGACGGCAGGATGACCACGATGCCGATGGAGGACCTCTGGCCGTTCATGGATCGGGCGGAACTCGAGGAGAACCTCAGCGTGTGAGTCCATGAGCGCCCCCGCGTTTCCCGCGCGCCAGGCGGCGCGGTTGGCAACATTTGCTCCCGCGCAAGCGCGGATGCTGGAGGCCGCCATCGAGTGCCACCTGAAGGGGAAGCATGGGGAGGCCGCGGCCCTTTACCAACGCTTGATCATCGTCGCCCCGGGGGATTTCCGCCTGAACCATTTGCTCGGCGGGCTGCGCCTCCAGCAGGGCAGGCCGGACGAGGCGCTGGCGCTGCTCGAGCGGGCGCGGAAATCAAGGCCGAATTCGGCGCCGACGTTGGTGTGCCTCGCGATGGCGCTCAACGCGGTCGGCCGCGCCGAGGAGGGGGAGAAGGCGCTGCGGCGCGCGCTGGACGTCAACCCCCGCTCGGAGGAGGCATGGAACAATCTGGGCGCCCTCCAGTTGGGACAGGGGCGCGTTCCGGACGCGCTCGTGAGCTGCGGGCGCGCGCTCGAGCTCAAGCCCGGATTCGCGCCGGCTTGGACGGCCTTGGGGTCGGCGCTGCATTTGTCGGGACGCCTGGAGGAGGCGGTCGTCGCGCATGCTCGGGCGCTCGAACTCGATCCGGCGAACCCACAGGCGCGCATCGGGCGGGGCCAGGCGCTTCAGGGCTGCCACCGGGTCGAGGAAGCATTGGCGGATTTCGAGACCCAGCTCGCGGCTCGGCCCGGCGACCTGAAGGCCATGAGCGCGCGATTGTTTCTCCTCAACTTCAGGGACGACTTGTCCCCAGAGGTTCTGGCGGCGGAGCACGCGGCTTTCGGGCGCGCAGCGGAGGCGGCCGCCCGCGTTCGCGGCCCGGATGCGGCTCCGGAAAGGGTCGGCGAATCCGGCGGCCGACTGCGCCTTGCGATGGTGTCCCCCGATCTCCGCTCCCATTCCGTCGCCTGGTTTCTCGAACCGCTTCTGCGGCATCTGGACCGTTCGCAATTCGAGCTGACGCTCTACCACGACCATCCGCTGTTCGATTCGGTGAGCGAGCGCTTTCGCCGACTGGCCGACCGCTGGCGGCGCGTCGCCGGCCTGCCCGACGAAGCCTTCGAATCGTTGGTCCGGCGGGACGCGCCGGACATTCTCATCGATCTGGCGGGCCATAGCGGCTTCAATCGGGTCGGAGTCTTCGCGCGGCGGCTCGCGCCGGTTCAGATCACTTATCTCGGGTACCCCAACACGACGGGATTGGTTCAGATGGACTACCGCTTCACCGACGCGGTGGCCGATCCGCCCGGTCACGCCGACCGGCTCCACACCGAAAGGCTGGTGCGGTTCTCGCCGACAGCCTGGGCCTTTTCGCCTCCCGAGGAAGCCCTTGCTCCCCTCGCGCCAAGGGGTGCCGCCGTCGCCGGTTCGGTCGTCTTCGGATCTTTCAACGCGCTGTCCAAACTGAACCCGGCGACGCTCCGGCTTTGGCGCGAGGTGCTGGAGGCCGTGCCCGGCTCCCGGCTGGTGCTGAAAAGCCCGAGCCTGGTGGCCGATCATTGGAGGAGAAAACTGGAGCTGGCCGGATTGGAAGCCGCACGGGTGGAACTCCGCGAGGCCACGCCCACCCGGGAGGGCCATTTCGCAGCCTACGGTGAGATCGATGTGGCGTTGGATCCTGTTCCCTACAACGGCACCACGACCACGTGCGATGCGCTTTGGATGGGCGTCCCTGTGGTCACGCTTGCTGGAAAGCGGTCGATGTCCCGCAGTGCTGCGAGCATCCTTACGTCCGTGGGCCG
>JBOHXF010000171.1:0-7993 GCA_050737455.1 Opitutaceae bacterium
CGGCCCACGATGCCCCCCATGAGCAGGATCGGGATGAAGACCGCCACCAGGGAGATGCTGATCGAGAGGACGGTCGGTCCGATCTCACCGGCGCCGCGGTAGGCCGCCTGGAGCGGGTCGAGCCCCGCCTCCCTGTAGCGGGTGATGTTCTCCAGGACCACGATCGCGTCGTCCACCACGAATCCGGTCGAGATCGTGAGCGCCATGAGCGAGAGGTTGTCGATGCTGTAGCCCAAGGCGTACATGACGGCGAAGGTGCCGATGAGCGAGACGGGGACCGCCACGCTCGGGATCAGGGTCGCCCGGACATCCCGAAGGAACAGGAAGACCACGAGCACGACAAGGACGACGGCGATCGCCAGCGTGCGCTCCACATCGGCCACCGACGCGCGGATCGTCACCGTCTGGTCGAGCGGGATCGCGAGGTCGATGGCGGGGCTGATCACGGCGCGCAGTTGCGGCAGGGCGGCACGGATGGCGTCGACGGTCGTGATGATGTTGGCCCCCGGCTGGCGGAAAATGATGATCGACGCGGCGCGGCGCCCATTCACGAGGCCGAGCGAACGGACCGTCTGGACGGAGTCGGCGACCTGCGCCACGTCAGAGAGCCGCACCGGCGCCCCGTTGCGATAAGCGATGACCAGCGGGGCGTAGTCGGCGGCCTTCATGAGCTGATCGTCCCCGGCGATCATCCAGCGGCGGCGGGCGCCCTCGACCGCGCCCTTGGCCTCGTTCGCCGTGCTGGCCGCGACCGCGGTGCGCACATCCTCCAGGGTCAGCCCCATTTGGTTCAGTTCGGTGGGATTGACGTCGATTCGGACGGCGGGCGCGGAACTGCCGCCCACGATCACCTGGCCCACGCCCGGGATCTGGGACAGCTTCTGCTCGAGCACCGTCGACGCGGCGTCATACAGGGCGGAGGGAGGCAGCGTGTCGGAAGTCAGCGACAAGATCAGGATCGGCGCGTCGGCCGGATTGACCTTCCGGTAGGTGGGATTGCCCGGCAGGTCCGACGGCAGATCGCTCCGGGCCGCGTTGATTGCGGCCTCCACGTCCCGGGCCGCCGAGTCGATGTTGCGGTCCAGGTCGAACTGCAGCGTGATGCCGGTCTGCCCGAGCGTGCTTTGGGCGGTCATTTCCGTCACGCCGGAGATGCGCCCGAACGCGCGCTCCAGGGGCGCGGCCACCGAAGAGGCCATGATTTCCGGGCTCGCGCCGGGAAGGGACGCCTGCACCGAGATCGTCGGAAAATCCACCTGGGGGAGCGGCGACACCGGCAGGTAGCGGTAGGCCACGATCCCAGCCAGCGCTACGGCCGCCGTCAGAAGGCTCGTGCCGATCGGGCGCCGGATGAAGGGGGAGGACAGGCTCACGGCGGCCTCCGCGTTCAGATTTCCGGCGAAGCGGCGCCGGGACCGGGCTCGCCCCGCCGCTTTGTCACCCGCGCCGCCGCGGCGTCGAGATAAAGGTAGATGACGGGCGTCGTGTACAGCGTGAGGAGCTGGCTGAAGATGAGCCCGCCGACGATTGCGATGCCGAGGGGTCGGCGCAGTTCCGAACCCACCCCCGTGCCGACCGCCAGCGGAATCGCCCCCAGGAGGGCCGCCATCGTGGTCATCAGGATCGGCCGGAACCGGAGCCGGGCCGCCTGGCGGATCGCAGCGAGCGGTGCGAGGCCGGCGCTGCGTTCCGCGTCCAGCGCGAAGTCGATCATCATGATCGCGTTCTTCTGGACGATCCCGATCAGCAGGACGATTCCGATGATCGCAACGACCGTGAGTTCGCTTCCGCAGAGGATGAGCGCGAGCAGGGCTCCGACTCCGGCTGAAGGCAGCGTCGAGAGAATCGTCACCGGGTGGATCGTGCTCTCGTAGAGGACGCCCAGGACGATGTACACGGTCACCAGCGCGCTCAAGATGAGGATCGCCTCATTGCTCAGCGAGCCGACGAACGCGGCCGCGGTGCCCTGGAACGAGCCCTGCAGGGCCGCCGGATGCGGCAGTTCCCGCGCCACCCGCTCGATCGCCTTCACCGCCGCGCCGAGCGCGGCTCCCGGCGCGAGATTGAACGAGACGGTGGCCGCGGGGAACTGCCCCAGGTGGCTCACGAGGATAGGCCCCGTGCCTTCCGTGACGCGGGTGACTGCGCGCAGCGGAACCGATCCGCCGTTCGCCGCCTTCAGGTAAACGTCGCCCAGATCGGAAGGACGCTCCTGGAATCGGGGATCGGCCTCCAGGATGACATGGTATTGGTTGAGCTGGGTGAACAGGGTCGCGATCTGCCGCTGGCCGAAGCTGTCGTACAGTCCGTCGTCGATGTTCTGGGCCGATATCCCCAGCCGCGCGGCCGTCGCCCGGTCGAAGGCGAGCGTGGCCTGCCGTCCGTCAGTTTCGAGGTCGCTGGCCACGTCCGCGAGCTGCGGCAGGGCCTTCAGGCGGCGCACGAAGCGGCTCACGTAGCCCGCCAGGACTGCCGGGTCCGGATCCTGGATGCTATACTGGTATTGGGTCCGGCTGACGAGGTCCGCAACCGTGATGTCCTGGACCGGCTGCATGTAGAGCCTGATGCCGTCGAGGCCGGCCAGCTCGGCGCGCAGCGACGCGATCACGTCGGTGGCGGATCTCCCATGGCGCTCGGCGAGCGGCTTGAGCTCGATTTGGATGCGGCCGCTGTTGAGGGTCGCATTTGTCCCATCCACGCCTATGAACGATGAAAGGCCCGCGACGGTCGGATTCCGGAGGACCGCATCCGCCACCCGCTGCTGCAGGCGGGACATGTCGGCGAACGACACGCTCTGGTCGGCCTCGGTGACGCCCAGGATCTCGCCGGTGTCCTGCACCGGGAAGAAGCCCTTCGGAATCGCGACGTAGAGGACGATGGTCAACGCGAGCGTCGCCGCCGCGACGAGCAGCGTCAGCAGGCGGCGGTCGAGCACCCAGTCGAGCGTACGGACATAGAAGCCGATCGTGCGTTCGAAGACGCCCTCCGACCACCGGTAGAACCGCCCCTGCTCCGACACCGGCCGGTGGCGCAGCAGCCTCGCGCACAGCATCGGCGTCAACGTAAGCGAAACCACCGCCGAAATGAGGATGGTCACGCTGAGAGTGATGGCGAACTGCCGGAAGAGCCGGCCGGTGATGTCGCCCATGAACAGGAGCGGGATCAGCACCGCGACGAGCGAGACCGTGAGGGACATCACGGTGAAGCCGATCTGCTCGGAGCCTCGAAGCGCCGCCTCCAGCGGCGGCCGGCCCTCCTCCACGTACCGGGTGATGTTCTCGATCATCACGATCGCGTCGTCCACGACGAAGCCGGTCGAGATCGTCAGCGCCATCAGCGTGAGATTGTTCAGGCTGTAGCCGAGGGCGTACATCGCGGCGAACGTGCCGACAAGCGAAAGCGGCACGGCGATGCCCGGGATCAGCGTGCCGGCGGCCGTCCGCAAGAACACGAAAATGACCGCGACCACAAGGGCGATGCAGAGCAGCAGCTCGAGTTCCACGTCCGACACCGACGCCCGCACGGTGGTCGTCCGATCGGCGATGACAGCCACCGCGATGGCGGCCGGCAGCGTCGTGCGCAGCTGCGGCAGAAGCGCCTTGATCGAATCGACCACCGCGATGATGTTCGCCCCCGGCTGCCGGCGGATGTTGACGATGACGGCCGGGGTGCGGTCCATCCAGGCGGCCTGCTCCACATTCTCGACCCCGTCCACGACGCTCGCCACGTCCTTCAGCCTGACCGGCGCGCCGTTTCGGTACGCCACGATCACGTTCCGGTAATCGGCGCTCGTCGTGATCTGGTCGTTGGCCAGGATCTGGTAGTTCTGATGGGGGCCGTCGAAGCTCCCCTTGGCCTGGTCGACGCTCGTGGCCATGAGCGCGGTGCGGACGTCCTCAAGGCCGAGTCCGTAGGCCGCAAGCTGGGTGGGATTCACCTGGACGCGGACCGCCGGCTTCTGCCCGCCGCCAATGCTCACGGCGCCCACCCCGGGAAGCTGGGAGATCTTCTCCACGAGCCGCGTGTCGGCGTAATCCTCCACCTGAGACAGGGGAATCGTCCGCGAGGTGAGGGCGAGCGTAAGGATGGGCGCGTCGGCCGGGTTGACCTTGCTGTAAACCGGGGGCGCCGGCAGGTCGGCCGGCAGGTAGGTCTGGGCCGCGTTGATGGCCTCCTGCACCTCCTGCTCGGCCACGTCGATGTCGAGGCTGAGCTGGAACTGAAGGGTGATGACGGAGACCCCTTGCGAGCTCGTCGACAGCATCTGGCTCAGCCCGGGGACTTCGCCGATCTGGCGCTCGAGCGGGGCGGTCACCGCGGAGGCCACCACCGTCGGGCTGGCCCCGGGATAGAAGGTCACGACCTGCATCGTGGGATAATCCACCTCCGGCAGCGCGGAGATCGGCAGCTGCCGGAAGCCCACCAGCCCGATCAGCAGGATCGCGAGCATCAGCAGCGATGTCGCGATCGGCCGGAGGATGAACGGCCGCGATGGGTTCAAGCGGCGGGGGCCGCCGGCGTCCCCGCCGCGGCCTTCGCCGGAGCGGCGGCGGGCTTGCGGACGACGACGGAAGCTCCATTTTGGAGCCGGTCGAAGCCGTCCGTGACCAGCAGGTCGCCCGGATTCACTCCCGTGACGGCCGAAGTGTCGCCTTCGGTTTGGACGATTTGAACGGCGTGCGAGACGGCCTTGCCGCCGACGATGACGTAAACGAACGCGGCGGAACCATTGCGCTGGATGGCTGCGGTCGGAACGAGGGTGGCGCCGGTCAGCGTCCTGACATGGAGCCGGACGTTCACGAACTGGTTCGGGAAAAGCTCATTGTGGCGGTTGTCGAAGACCGCGCGGCCCTTCACGGTCCCGGTGGCGGTGTCGATCTGATTGTCGATCGCGATCAGCCGGCCTGTCGCGAGCACCTTTCCGAGATCCCGATCGAGCGCGTCCACCTGCAGCGGCTTGCCCGTTGTCCCCTCGCCGGCGAACTGATCCAGGTCGTCCTCCGCCAGATTGAAGATGACCGTCATCGGCTGGAGCTGGGTGACGGTGGCTATCCCCGTGGTCCCATTCGCGGGAACGAGGTTCCCGGAGTCGACCAGGCGCAGCCCCACCCGCCCGTCGATCGGCGAGACGATGCGGGTATAGGCAAGATTGACGTTCGCGGCGTCGAGGTTGCCCCGGTCGACCTTGGTCGCGCCTTCGTCCTGTTCGACGGTCGCCTGCTGCGTCGCGACCTGCTGCTCGGAAACCGCGTGCTGCCGGTAGGCGTCCTGATACCGGACAAGATCCACCTGGGCGTTCTTCAGCGTGGCCTGATCCTTCTCGAGCTGGCCCTCGGCCTGGAGCACGGCCGCCTGATAGGGCCGGGGATCGATCACTGCCAGGAGCTCGCCCTTCCTGACCTCGCGCCCCTGCTTGTAATCCACTTCGATCAATTCGCCGGCGACGCGGCTGGCCACCGTCACCGTGTGCACCGGGGTCGCCGTACCGAGTGCTTCAAGCGTGACGTCGAGGTTACCGCGCCAGGCAGCCTGCGCCGCCACCGGAATCCCCCGGGAGCCCGTCGGCGCCTTCCGTGCGCCGGGGACGCCCCAGATGATCCACGCGACGACCCCCGCCGCGATCAGGATCGCCGCGGCAAGCCATCGCCGCCGACGGGGCCGCACCGGGCGCCCCGGGGGGGTTGGGGGTTCTGTCATGGTCTTGCGCAGGCGTGGCTTGGACACCGGCGGCGGTGCGGGGGCCCCTTCGGCCCTCTACAGGGCGCGGAATACAGCGGTGGCATTCTGGCCTCCAAAACCGAGGTTGTTGCTTAATACAAGCCTCACGGGACGCTCGCGCGCGACGTTCGGCACGTAGTCCAGATCGCATTCAGGGTCGGGATCCTCAAGATTGATGGTTGGCGGGATCCGGCCGGTTTCGATCGCCTTGACCGCCACCACGGACTCAATGCCTCCGGCCGCGCCCAAGAGGTGCCCTGTCATCGATTTGGTCGAACTGATGGGCACGCGTCGGGCGTGCTCGCCGAAGACCTTTTTTATGGCCAGCGTTTCAAAGCGGTCGTTGTAGGGCGTCGAGGTACCGTGCGCGTTGATGTAGTCGATGTCGGCCGGCGCCGCGGCGGCGCTCTCCAACGCCCGGCGCATCGCGAGGGACAAGCCTCTACCCTCCGGATCGGGCTGGGTGATGTGATACGCATCGCAGGTGGCGGCGTAACCCGCGAATTCGCAGTAGATCCGGGCACCCCGCGCCCGAGCGTGGTCCAGCGATTCGAGGATCAGGATTCCGGCACCCTCACCCATCACAAAGCCGTCCCGGCCCCTGTCGAACGGCCGGCTCGCCCGCTCAGGCTCATCGTTGCGCACGCTCATCGCCTTCATCGCGCAGAAGCTCGCGTAGCTGAAGGGCGTGATCGCCGCCTCGGTCCCGCCCGCGATCATCACGTCGGCGTCACCCCGCTTGATCGCGTGCATGGCCTCGCCCAGGGCGTGCGTGCCGGTGGCGCACGCGGACACGATCCCGAAATTGGGTCCTCGGGCGCCGTACTCGATGGCAACCAGCCCGGCGCACATGTTGACGATCAGCCCGGGAATGGTGTACGGCGAAACCTTCCGCGGCCCCCGCTGCCACAGGGTATGAAGCTGCTGCTCGTAGTAATGCATCCCGCCGATCCCAGAGCCAATGATGACGCCGACGCGGTCGCCATTCTCGCGCGTGAAATCGAGCCCCGCGTCCCGGACGGCCTGACGGGCGGCCACGAAGCCGAAATGGGTGTAACGGTCGTTGCGCCTGACCTCCTTGGCATCCCAGTGGTCGGCAGGGTCCCAGTCGACCACTTCGGCCCCTATCCGCGAGGCGAAGGGCTCCGGATCGAACGCGGTGACGCGACGCACGCCGCTTCGGCCGGCCAGCAGGCTGGCCCAAAAGCGATCGGCGTCGTGGCCGACGGAAGTTACCACCCCCACTCCCGTCACGACAACGGGACGGGCGGAGGTCAAGCTTGGGCGGCCTTGGCCTTGATATAGTCTACGACCTGCCCCACCGTCTGGAGCTTCTCCGCGTCGGCCTCGGGGATCTCTCCCTTGATCTCATCCTTGAACTCCTCTTCGAAAGCCATGATCAGTTCTACCGTGTCGAGCGAGTCGGCGCCGAGATCGTCCAGGAAGGAGGCCTTGGGCGTAATCTGCTCTTCGTTAACGTTGAGCTGGTTAACGATGATTTCCTTGACGCGTTGTTCGATGGATTTTTGTTCGGCCATTGTGCAGCGGAAGTGGCTTGACCGAGGCTTCACATAGCCATCCCGCCGTCAACCGCAAAAACTTGGCCTGTAATGTATCCCGCTTCTTCCGAGGCCAGGAACGCGGCGAGATGGGCGACCTCGGCCGGCTCTCCGAAACGCTTAAGAGGCACCGCCTCAAGGATTTTCGCGGACGCCTCGGCGTTCGACACGAACTCGGCGGTCATGTCGGTGCGGATGAATCCGGGCGCCACGGCGTTGACCGTGACGGAGCGGGAGGCGAACTCGCGCGCAAGCGTCTTGGTAAGGCCGATCATCCCGGCCTTGGCGGCGGAATAGTTCGCCTGGCCGGCATTGCCCAGGATGCCGCTCACGGAGGCGATGTTCACGATCCGGCCCCAGCGGGCCCGGGTCATGGGACGGGCGAGGTGCTTGCACCAATGAAAACAGCTCGTCAAGTTGGTCGCGAGCACGTCGTTCCAATCGGCGTCGCTCATCCGGAACAGGAGCCCGTCGCGGGTGATGCCGGCGTTGTTGACAAGGATGTCGATCGCGGGAAATTCCGAAAGCAGAGCGGCGGACGCCGACGCGACGGCGGCGCCGTCCGAAACATCGACGGCCATCGCTTTCGCCCTGCCGCCGGCGGACGCGATCGCCGCGGCGGTCGAGCCGCAGGACTCGGCCGATTTGGAGACGCAGATCACGGTGACGCCATGGCGTGCCAAGGTTTCCGCGATGGCGCGGCCGATGCCTCGGCC
>JBOHXF010000172.1:0-14155 GCA_050737455.1 Opitutaceae bacterium
CTGCTTTACGACGGCACGCGCATGCGCGTCGGGCCCACGACCCCGGCCGAACTCGAAGCCAACATCGGCGCCGGCGGCCGTCGCGGCGAAATTTACGCGGCCCTGAAATCCCTGGTTCAGCGGTACGGAGACGCCATCCGTGGCCGCTTCCCCAAGCTGGAACGGCGCGTATCCGGCTATAATTTGGACGACCTGCTCCCCGAAAACGGCTTCAATGTCGCCCGCGCGCTGGTCGGCTCGGAATCGACCCTTGTCACGATCGTCGAGGCCACCCTTCACCTCGTGCCCGCTCCCCGCGCCCGGACGGTCGCCATGCTGGGCTTTCCGGACATCCCCGCCGCCGCGGAGTGCGCCTTGGAAGTCCTGAAGTTCAAGCCCACGGCGTGCGAGGGAATCGACGAGCTCCTCTTCGAGTACGTGAAAAAGAAGGGCGACGAGAACGCGAGCCTCGCCATCCTGCCGAAAGGACCGGCCTTCCTCCTGGTCGAATTCGGCGGCGAATCCAAGGAAGACAGCGATGAACAGGCGCGGCGGATGATGGATTGCGTCAAAGGCCTCGGCGGCCGCGCCCCCGTGGACATGAAGCTCTACGACGAGCCCAAACAGGAGGAAATGATCTGGGATGTCCGGGAAGGCGCGCTGGGGAGCACGGCCTGGGTGCCCGGCCAGCCCGACACTTGGCCGGGTTGGGAGGATTCGGCGGTGCCGGTGGACGCCGTGCCGCAATACCTGCGCGAACTGCGCACCCTGTTCAAGAGCTACGGATACAATCCTTCGCTCTACGGACACATGGGGCAGGGTTGCATCCATTGCCGCTCGCAGTTCGATCTTTACAGCGCGGGAGGCGTCGAGAAGTTCCGGCGGTTCATGGATGAGGCCGTGAAATTGGTGATGAAGTTCGGCGGAGTGGCCTCGGGGGAGCACGGCGACGGGCAGGCCCGCGGGCAATACCTGCCCGAGATGTTCGGGCCGGAACTTTTCGAGGCATTCAAGGAATTTAAGCGGATATGGGATCCGAATGAGCGTATGAATCCCGGCAAGGTCGTCAGCCTTTCCGGCCCGGCCTACGGCATCGCGGATCACCTTCGGATCGGTCCGGATTACGCGCCGCCGCAGGTGGCCACGCATTTCAGCTACGGAGGCGACCACCACAGTTTCGCTCGCGCCGCGCTGCGCTGTGTCGGCGTGGGCGCCTGCCGCCGGGCCGGCGGAGGGACCATGTGCCCCTCCTATATGGTCACGCGCGAGGAAAAGGACAGCACCCGGGGGCGGGCGCGCATGCTCTTCGAAATGATGAACGGCGAGGTGATCGACGACGGCTGGAAGAGCGAGGAAGTGAAGGATGCGCTCGACCTCTGTTTCTCCTGCAAGGGATGCAAGGGCGATTGCCCGGTGAACGTGGACATGGCCACCTACAAGGCGGAATTCCTCAGCCACTATTACCAAGGACGTTTGCGACCGCGCCACGCCTACGCGTTCGGCTTCATCCACGACTGGGCCCGGCTCGCCTCGCCGGTCGCCGGCGTGGCCAATTTCCTGACCCAGACTCCCGGCTTGAGCTCGGTCGCGAAGTTTCTCGCGGGCGTCCATCCCAAGCGCCGAATCCCGCCATTCGCTTCGCGTTCGTTCCGCAGGCACTTTCGGGGACGCGCCGTCCCCAATCCCCAAGGGCCGCTTGTCCTGCTTTTTCCCGACACCTTCAACGATTATTTCCGGCCCGACATATCGCTCGCGGCCGCGGCGGTCCTGGAGGATGCCGGATTCCGGGTGGAAGTGCCGCAGGCGGAAGTGTGCTGCGGGCGCCCCCTCTACGATTACGGATTCCTGGGCGCGGCCAAGCATCTGTGGCTCCGGAATCTGAAGATTCTGCGCCCTTACTACCGCGCCTCCGTGCCCATGGTGGTCCTCGAGCCCAGTTGCTGGTCGGCCTTCAAGGACGAACTGCGCAATCTGATGCCCAACGACGAAGATGCAAAGCGCCTTGCCGAGAGCGCCTACACCTTGAGCGATTTCCTCCGCCAAAAGGCCCCCCATTACCATCGGCCCCTGGCGCGCCGGGCGATGGTCCACGGGCACTGCCATCAGAAGGCGATCGACACGCTCAACGACAAGGAATTCGGCAGCCTTTTCGCCGAGAAGAAAATTTTGGATAAAATGGGCGTCGAGCATCGCCATCCGGAGACCGGATGCTGCGGAATGGCCGGGGCGTTCGGCTATGAGAAGAAGAACGATCACTACGCGGTGGGTGTTGCCGCGGGCGAACGGGTTCTCCTTCCGGAAGTCCGCAAGCTGCCGGCGGACGAATTGCTGATCGCCGACGGCTTCAGCTGCCAGCAGCAGATCGAGCAGCAGACCGGCCGCCGGCCGCTGCATCTGGCCGAGGTGCTGAAAATGGCGATTCCCAAATCCAGTTCGGATGGGAGCCGGTGACGCCGAACCGCGCCGCCGCCACCGTGGTGATCATCGGCGTTCGTCCACGAGAGCGAAGCCATCAGCCGCCACTACATCCATATCGAGGCGGTTACGAAGCGAGCGGCCCTCCGAAAGCTGCCCAAGCTGCTCTAAATCAAGGCAAGAGATGAAACGGATAGAGCCTTGAATTCCGCCATAATGCGGCCATTTTAGGAGCATGAGCACCGCAACCGCCGAGATCATCCGCCTGTGCGAGGCCTTGCCTGAGGACAAGCGCATCGAGGTGGTCGATTTTGCCCGGTTTCTGTTGGGTCGAGCGGAGCATCCTGACGATTTGGCGTGGGAAAAGCGTTTGGCGGATTCCAACCGGCGTCCGAAACTGGAAGCATTCCTTCAGGAATCGGCCGCCGAAGGCGGCGATGAACCCCTGGATCTGAAACGGCTGTGAACAGCCGGACACGGCCCAGCTTTTGGCGGGCCTACGAGGCGCTCGATTCAACCGCCAAAAAACGGCCCGAGAAGGTTACGCTCTGACGGCATCACCGTCTCCCAGATCGCTGGACTCGAACACCCCGCAAGAGGTCGCGTTCGGGCTTGAGGCGCTTTGGTGTAGCGTCTTTGTCAGGGAGCCAAGAGGGGCGGCGACCGTCTTGAGGCCGCCGCCCCCAGATCACGGCCTAATACCGGTGGACGCACGAATCCCTTGATTCATCGCTTCCGTCTTGGCCGCGTTGATGAACGCCCGCTGGCGGTTTTCTGCCGGCACGTTCCTGATCCGCTCCTCGACCCGGTTCTTGATGTCGGGATTCTGGTCCACCCACTCGGCGATCTCCTGGTTGCGCCGTTGCGAGTATTCCCCTTTCTGCATCTTGCCGAGCACGAGCTTGCGGATCAGTTGCTCCTTCGAGAGCCCGTTGTAATAGCCGTGCAGGTCGGGGTTCTCTTGGATGAAGCGGTTCAGCTTCGCGTCGATTTCAGGATTCACCCGAACCGTGGCTTCCTGCGCCTTTTTTTCGGCGATCTGTTTACTGAGTGGCATATGGCCTCCTAACTTTCCCCAGCCATTGGTGAGCGAGGCGGCTGGTCGCCAGTGGCATTGGACCTCGTTCGGACGGAATTCGCCCAAAGATCAAGCGCCTGTTCATCGTAGTCTCCCTCATCGGTGCGGTGCCGAGAAAGTCGAACAGGTACGGGTCCTTGAAAACCTGGGCCGCCATGTCTGATTCGGCGGGCGGAAGAGTGGCGGGGAAATTGTTCACCGCTTTGCCTTGGCGCTCGTGCAGTCCGCTTTCGATCTGGAGGCTCAGGATAGGCTGGGTCCAACCGTGCCGGAGCGTCTGGCTGGCATACCAGAGCCTGGTCTTCGGGTCGCTCAGTTGCTCCAAAAGAGCAATGTTCTGGCGCCAGGGAATTCTCACAACGGTGCGTTGCACAATTGCCGGGTCGGGCCAAGCCGCGGCAAAGGCCCGCATGTACTTCAGGTTTCTGGCGGACAACCCTTGCATGTCTGGAAAGCTTTGCCGCAGATCCGCCGACAACCGGTCGATCACACGGGCACCCCAACCTTCCTTTTCCTGGCGCCCGAGGATGATCCGCCCCATTTCCCAATAGGCCGTCACCATCGCCGCATTGGCCGACAGCACCGTCCGCAACCGGCTTTCCCGGATTTCCTTTTTGATGGCGACCAGTGTTGAGGCATAGTCAGCCGGCATTTCAGCCAGTGAAGGAGGCGCAGTAAACTGCGCCCCCTCCCGGGCCCGTCCGAGCGAGCGGCGAGAATCAGAAGAAGAGTCCGAACGGTGCGTCGGCCGCTTCTCCGGTGTTGAAGCGCGATGCTTATTCACGACTGCGAGTTGTCCAATAATTTCTGAATATCGCAAGCGCGGTAACGCAGGAGCCGGGCGTTTATCCGCAACGCTGAAATCAGGCCCCTACGCTCGAACATTCGGATCGTATGCTTGGTGACGCCAAAAAGCGCAGCCACTTGGGCTCGCGTTAGAAGTTGCTCTGGCAATTGCGGGAGAACGGTAGATCGTCGCCACGCCAGTACCCTCGGATGGCCTTGAGTTCGGCGCGGACGCCGTGGTGGCGGAGGAGATTCGCGAAGGCCAGGAATACGGAGGTATCCGTGTCAAACTCCTGGCGCGACTGGGAACGGCACAGGTCAGATCATTTGGTGTCTCCCCCGGCACCGACAGTGGGACGATCGCCGTTCGGCGATCAAGTCAGCAGCCGGCGGCCGTCTTTTAGAAGCAGCACCAAATGCTGTCGGTTTCCAGGCAGCGGCTGGAAATCGAAGCGCTCATAGAACACCTTCGCGCTTTCGTCCTTCGCGTGAACGAGAAGAGCGCGAATGCCGATCGCCTCGGCCGCTGCAAGGACGCGCAAGACGGCGTCCTTCACCAAGGCGGCACCCACCCCCCGACCTTGCTGGCTGCGGTCTACGGCGAGCCGGGCAAGCAGCACCACGGGAACGGGATGGCGTGGTGCGCCTTTTTGAAGCCTCGGGGTGGCGTCACCGTAGATGATCTGGGATGCCGCCAGGCTGTAGTAGGCCAGAACGTGAGGACCGTCGTCAGTCACCACAAACGTCCGCGCTGTGCCGGCCTGGTGGTTGACGAGCGCACGCTTGGCCAGGTAGTCGTTCAACGGAGTGGAGCCGCAGTCGAATCCCTCCGTCAGATGCTGGACGCCGATGGGCTCAGGTCTTTTGAGCGGCGCGGTCGAAGACATCGGGGGAATTCAGGAGAGCCCGCAGACGGGGCAAATCGCGCGGTTTGGCGTCCAGGCGCTTCTGGAATTCCTTCCACTGGGCGGCGTTCAGGGTAAAGGTCTGTTGGCTCATCAGATCCTCGCGCGCTCGCTCGACGGCCGCGCGCAGCACGTAGTCGGTCAGGTTTCCCGATCCCGACAGCTCCGCGGCTCGCTGAAGGAGGGATTTCGTCCCGGGCGGAGTGCGCAGATGGATTTGGGCCGTGGCAGCGCTCATCTGGTTTGCATATACAAAAGATACACAACCACACCCTGTCAAATCCACTTCTTAGGCTGTTCGACGCCTGGGTTAGCGACAACCACCCAGGCCCCGATGCCGAGTTCGACAAAGGCTGGTGGGATGCGGTGGAGTTCGTTCGATATCTTCAGGGGCAATTCCCGGTCGAGACGGTGACCATCGTCGGGGATTTCGACATGGAAACGCCGCCTCCCACTGAAATTCTGCGCATGCCGGTCTTCCTGCTGCGGCTTCCAGGATTAGAAGTGTGCCTGGGAAACGATTTCTCGGCTCTTGAACCGTATTGGGGCGCATCGGTTGTCATCCATGACAACCGGAGCTTTGAGCCCTTCGGGCTGCTGGCGCCGCTCGACCGGTGGAAGCGCGACTTGCGCGACACGTTTCCCGACGGATGGCGCTTCTCGGCCCATTCCGCCGGAAGTCGGTAATTCTCGTGCGGCGTTGCAAACGAGCACGCTTTATTCGCCCTGTTTTTACTCCTGACCCATCAGCGGGATTCAGCGTATTCGGACGCATGTGACAATGTCGCCGCCCCTGGCCGGCCCGAGTAGGCTGAGCATATCGCCCGTCGGGGAGGCGCGGATTAGTTCGTGGGCGGCGTTCCGTCGGTATTTTCGACGAATCGTCGCACCCGGTTCCCGCAACGGGAGCACGTCCCATCGAGAATGATGCCGCCTGGATGGGGAAGCACGGCAAATCTAACGATGCGGACGGCATCCGGGCATTGACCGCACCATACGTTTTCCAGTATGAGGTCTCGGACCGGGTGAGAGGGCCGACCAGGTAAGTTCGGCGGAAAAATTCGCGAGTCTGTCTGTCACGAGTTTAGGCCGCGAGAATCCTCCCCAAATCCCTTTTGCTTGCGCCGGTAGCGAACAGGGCCTTGAACAGCAAATCCAGCGACACGTCCGACTCTGCGGCTTCGAGTTTGGCGACCCGGGACTGGCTGGAGCCGATTCGGCGGGCAAGCTCCGCCTGCGAACACTTCATTTGCACACGCCGCTGGCGCACGGCATCGGCCACCGACAGTCTCAGCGACACAAGGGCGCTCTCTTCGGTAGAAAGTCCGAGGAATTCATCAGCCGTGCCAACCTTGAAACCGGTGCCGCGCGCCGCGGCGCCTGGGACTTCGGAGAGGCGGCAAGGGCATTGAATTGTTGAATCCAACCGCCGCCCGCGGCGACACTCACGGATACAACCCGCTTATTCATGGCCTCCATCTCGCCTGTCATCGTCCCGATCGTCGCGATGCTTATCCCGATCGCGGCAATCGTCTGCAAGTATCTCGCCCGCGACCACGAACGGGAACGCTTGCACGCCACCGTCCGGCTCGCCCTCGAAAAAGGCCAGCCGATCCCCCGCGAACTGCTGGACCAGGCCGAACCCCCCGAGAACCGCGATCCCCGCCGAAACACGATGGGGTTCATGATCGGCGGCCTCGTGAACCTGGGCGTGGGCGTGGCGGTTTTCTTTGCGCTGGGCCATATTACGGGGGCGCGTCAGTTCGGATGGATCGGGCTGATTCCCGCCTGCGTCGGCTTGGCTTTGCTCGGGGCCGGCCTCATCAATGCGTTTGTCTACCGGAAAGGCCAGGATGCGGAGCTTCGCGATACGCCGGTTCGGCCGTGACGGAATCGGACCCCGAACTCGTCGCCCGCGTTTTGACCGGCCGCGACCCGGAGGGGTTCGGGGAGCTGGTGCGCGCGCACCAATCCTCGGTCCGGCGCTTCCTGCGCACCCTTTGCCGGGACGACAGTTGGGCGGACGATCTGGCGCAGGAGACCTTTCTGTTGGGCTACCGTCGGCTATCGTCATTCCGGGGACAGTCGCAATTCCGGACTTGGCTGTTGGGCATTGCCTACAATCAGTTTCGCAACGCGCGCCGGAGCCGCCGGGAGTTGCCGGCCGAGGTTTCCGAGCGGGAAACGAGCGAGCTGGGCTTCGAGCGCCTGACGGACCTGCGGGAGGACCTGCGGTCGGCCCTCGGCCGGCTGTCGGAAGAGGAGCGGAGCGTGATTTGTCTTTGGTACCAGCACGGCTTATCCCACGGGGATATCGCGAACGCGACCCGGCTGCCGCTAGGCACCGTGAAAACCCACTTGGCCCGCGGCAAGCACCGCCTGCGTGAACTCCTTGCAGCATGGAACCCGAAGACCTGACTCCCGATGATGCCTGGCTCGAGCCTCTCCTGAGGAGCGGCCTCGCCGAGACGCCGCTGCCGGACGGCGGCTTCCATGGCCGCGTGATGGCCGCGCTCCCGGTCCGGCGCTCCCGGCAGACTCTCCTTGAGGCGGCCACTTGGTCGTGCGCGTCGCTGGGTCTTGCGGTCGCGCTTGGGGCGTGCCTGGGGTCGGTGGAGTGGGGGCAGGAGGCCGGGATGCTTAGGCGCGCGACCGCGCATCTTCTCAGCCAGACGGTTAACCCTTGGCTGGCGCTGGGCGTGGCGCTTGCGAGCATCTCCATTGCCCTTACGCTCGTTGAGGTCGCGCGA
Organism: Opitutaceae bacterium; assembly: GCA_050737455.1. Classification (GTDB taxonomy): domain Bacteria; phylum Verrucomicrobiota; class Verrucomicrobiia; order Opitutales; family Opitutaceae; genus Palsa-1447. The sequence continues at coordinate 7,914 of JBOHXF010000172.1, forward strand.
GACTGAGCTAAGATCGGCAGCACGACGACCTTGCCGCCCGCGCGGTCACGTTTTTCGGGTGCATCTATTGCGCCCAGTCCCGTTCATAGGCGCCCGACAAGCTTCCCAGCGGCCCGTCGGCATGAACGGTGCCACGCACGCCTATCCTATCCACCCGGCGCTGCAGCGAGACCAGGGTCGGCTCGCCCGCCGCGAGGCAAGGCCGAGCGCCTGGTCGCTGCGCCGGCACCCGGACAGCCCCCGACTAAGCAACCGTTTTTACCTCTGCAAACCATGACCGCCATCTCTAATCCTCAACGAGCCATCGAGCACTTCGGTTGCGGCTTCGCCGCGCTGTGAAAACCTAAAATCCCGCCCGATCGGTGGTGGACCCTACTGGACTCGAACCAGTGACCTTTTCCATGTCAAGGAAACGCTCTAACCAACTGAGCTAAGGGTCCGGACGGAACAGCCCGTCAAGAACGGGACAAGGGGCCGAAATTACCGGCCGCCGGCGAGCGGCGGCAAGGAAAAATGGGCGGCGGGATCGCCCGTCACGGGCCGGGCGGGCCGAGCCAGACCGCCTGGTAAGGGTGGTGGTCGAGGAGGGTGGGGTACCATCCATGGACCGAAGGCTGGATCAGGAAGACATGGGTATAGTAGTAGATCGGGATCAGCGGGGCGTCGGTGAGAAGAATGTCTTCCGCCTTGCGGAGCAGGGCGTTGCGTTCCGCAGGCGCGGGGGCGTTGGCGGCTTGGGCGAGCAGGGCGTCGTAGCGGGGGTTCGCCCAGCCCGTCCGGTTATTGTCGCTGTCGGAGCGCCAGATGTCGAGGAAGGCGGTGGGATCGGGGTAATCGGCCACCCAGGAAGCCCGGACGATGTCGTAATCGCCGATGGATTCGTCCGCGAGCATCGTCGTGTTTTCCTCGTTGCGCAGGGTGACCCGCACCCCCAGGGCTCGGCGCCAGGTATCCTGGATCGCCTCGGCGATGGCGCGATGCAGTTCGGAACTGTTGAAGGTGATCGTGAACGGAGGAAGGCCGCGGCCTCCGGGGTGGCCGGCCTCCGAGAGCAGCCTTCGCGCCTCCGCGAAATCCGTCCGGAGGATCGGGTCGGGCGTGTAGCCGCCCATGCCGGGCGGCGTGAAGGCGGGGGCCGCGGTTTGGGAGCCTTCCAGGATGCGCTCGACGATCCCACGGCGGTCGACGGCGAGCGCCAGGGCGCGGCGCACGCGGGGGTCCGTGAGCGCAGGGCGGCGGACGTTGATGCGGTAGAAGTAGGTGGCGAGGTAGGAATCGAGCCGCAGGACCCGGGGGTCTTGGGCGCGGTAGGCCGCAATGCGCGACGGGGGCACGGCGTCCGTCAGGTGGAGCTGACCCGCGCGGAACGCGCGTTCGGAGGCGTCGACGTCGGCTATGGGATAAAACCGGATCCCGTTCAGGCGGACGCGGGCCGCATCCCAGTAGGTCTTCGATTTCTGGACGACGATGACCTGCCCGACCGACCAGGAGCGGAGGATGAACGGACCGTCGCCCACCAGGGTGCCGGGCTCGGCCCATGGGTTTTCCCGCGAATCGAGGGCGCCGTGGGCCTCGACCGTGCGGACCGGGACCGGCATCCAGGCCATGTTGCACAGGAGGGAGAGAAAGTAGGGGGCGCGGTGGGCCAGATCGACCTGGACCGTGCGAGCGTCGAGCGCATGGGCGCCGACCGCGGCAAAGTTGCCGTGGGCCTCCCGGTGGAAGGCCTCCGCGCCTTTGAGGATGAATAGGAGCCCCGCATTCTGGGCTCCCAGGGCGGGCGAGAGCATGCGCCGCCAGGACTGGACAAAATCGGCCGCCGTCACCGGAGAGCCGTCCGACCAGCGGGCGTCGGCGCGCAGATGGAAGACATACCGCAGTCCGTCCGGAGACACCGTCCAGTGGTCGGCCACGCCCGGAATGGGATGCAGGTCGTGCGGGTCCTCCCGGACCAGGCCCTCGAACAGGGCGGCCGCGACGGCCTGCTCGTCCGTCCCCGTGCCGATCTGGGGATCGAGGTCCGTGACGTCCGACCCAAGGCCGCGATAGAGGACCTGATCGCGGTCCCCCCGGTCAACCGGCGTTTGCCGGCGGGCGCAGCCTCCAGCCCCAAGCGAGAGGGCGAAGACGATGGCGGCGGCCGCAGCCATCGGAGGCCGGGGATGCGAGGCGGAGCGAAACCAGCCGCCCGAAGCCGGTTTCGGAAGCCGGAGGAGGAAGCGGGCGAAGCCGGTCACGCGCAATTTTCCGCGAAGGGAGCGGGGCGGGCCGCCGCTCATCCGCCGGATGGGTCTTCGCGGGAGATCAGGGCCACGGCATGGGCCGCGATCGCCTCGGCGCGGCCGAGGGCGCCCACGCCTTCGTTGGTCGTCGCCTTGACGCCGACGGCGCCGGAAGGCAGTCCGCAGGATGCGCCCAGCGCAGCCTTCATCGCCGGGAGGTGGGGGGCGATTGTCGGCTTTTCCGCGATGACGCTGGCATCGATGTTGACCGGCGCGTAGCCGAGGCGTTTCAACTCGCCGATGACCCGGCGAAGCAGGGTCTGGGAATGGGCGTCCTTCCAGGCCGGATCGGTGTTCGGAAAGAAGTGGCCGATGTCCGGGAGGCCGGCCGCGCCGAGGAGGGCGTCGCAGATCGCGTGCGTCAGGCAATCGGCGTCGCTGTGGCCGTCCAGGCCGTAGTCGGTGGGGAACCTCACGCCGCCGAGGACGAGGGGCCGGCCGGGGACGATCCGATGGATGTCGTAGCCGTGGCCGACGCGGAACGAGGCGCTCATGGGCGATGGGTTTAGGGGTTCGCCGGTGGCCTGTCCAGGAATCGCTGGGAACGCAGGGTTGTGGAAGGCAAAGCTTGTTTGCCGGTCCGGCTTTCTGTTGATTGAACGCCTCCCTCGCCATGTCCGCAGAAATCATTCTCGCCTTGGATGTGCCCGATCGCGCGACCGCGCTGCCCCTGCTGGACCAGGTGGACGGCTCGGTCCGGTGGGTGAAGATCGGCCTCCAGATGTTCGCCGCGCTCGGGCCGGACTGGGTGCGGGAGGTGGCCGACCTGGGCTTTAGGGTATTTCTGGATCTCAAGCTGCACGACATCCCGCACACGGTCGCGCGGGCGGTGGCCTCGCTCTCGTCCCTGCCGATCGGCATGCTGACCGTGCACGCGGCGGGCGGCCGGGAAATGCTGGCGGCGGCGCGTGCGGAGGCGAGGCCGGACCTGCTGCTTCTCGGCGTGACCGTTCTCACCTCCATGGACGGCAGGGCGCTGGTCGAAATCGGCGTCGGCGATCCGCCGGCCGTGCAGGTCGCGCGGCTGGCCGGGCTCGCGATCTCGGCCGGCTTTCGGGGCCTGGTGTGCTCGCCGCTGGAAATCGCCTCGCTGCGGGCCATGAGCGCTGAGGTCCGGCTGGTCACCCCGGGCATCCGGCCGGGCGGCGCGCGGCCGGACGACCAGAAGCGGGTCCTCACCGCGGCCGCCGCCGCGGCCGCAGGAGCGAATTTCCTCGTGGTGGGCCGCCCGATCCTCGAGGCGCCGGATCCGGGGGAGGCGGTCCGCGCGCTGCAGGCGGAGGCGGCCTGATCGGACTTATGTCGCGGACGGCTGTCATTCTTCTCGCCGCGGGCAGCGGCAAACGCATGCAGGGCTCGGTTTCGGACAAGGTGCTGGCACCCCTGGCCGGCCGGCCCGTCTTCGCCTATTCGGCCGAGGCGTTCATGCGCAGCGCGGTGGCGGACCTTTACGTCGTCGTCTATCGCGACCGGCCGCAAATGCTGGAGCTGACGGCGAGGGCGCCCACGCCCTGCGTTCTGATCAAGGGCGGCCGGCGCCGGCAGGATTCGGTGGCGGCGGCGCTGGCGGCGCTGCCGCCGGACATCGCGATCGTCTTCATCCACGACTGCGCGCGGCCGCTCGTGCGCGCGGAGCAGCTTGTCGCGCTCCACAAGCTCGTCCGGCGTACCGGAGCCGCGGTGCTGGCCCACCGGGTCCACGACACGATCAAGCTCGGGCCGGCGCGGGCCGGGCGGACGGCCGCGCGGCTGCGCACGCTGGACCGGGAGCGGCTCTGGGCGATGGAAACCCCGCAGGTGTTCAGCCGAAGCCTGATCGCGCGGGCCTACGCGCGCGCGGAGGAGCTGCGGCGGACGGTCACCGATGACGCGGCGGCGGTCGATCTGCTGGGCCACCGGGTGGCGCTGCTCGAGAACGACCGGCCGAATCTGAAGCTGACGCAGCCGGCGGATCTTGCTGTCCTGGAGCACTTGCTGACCGGGGCCGAGTCCGCCTCGTGAACGCTCCCACCGGGCGGAACCACGCGGGCGCCTGCGGCGGGCGGCCCAGCCGGAGCCCCCGCGCCGCGGGCGAACCCGAGGGAGGGCGCGGCCCGTGACCGAGCCCGCTCCGGCCAAAATCAATTTGCTGCTGGCCATCACCGGCCGGCGGGAGGACGGCTACCACGAGCTCGTCTCGCTGGTCGCTCCGCTTGTCTCGGGCGACCGGCTGTCCGCGGATGCGGCGGACAAGGGGCGGATTTCGCTGGAGTGCGACGACCCGGCCATGCCCGTCGACGCGGGCAATCTTGTGATCAAGGCCGCGGAGGCCTTCCGGCAGGCGACCGGCTGGGCGGAAGGGGTGCGGTTCCACTTGAGCAAGGCCGTGCCCGTCGGGGCGGGCCTCGGCGGCGGCAGCAGCGATGCCGCCGCGGCGCTTCGGCTGTTGAACGCCCGGCTCCCCGTTCCGCTCCCGCGGCCGAAGCTCGCGGCGATCGCGGCCTCGGTCGGCTCGGACTGCCCGCTTTTCCTGGAGGACGGGCCCGTGGTGATGCGCGGCCGGGGCGAGCGGATCGAGGCGCTGGCTTCGTCCGCCCGGGCGCGGCTTTCGGGCCGGCGGCTCGTCCTGTTCAAGCCGGGCTTCGCCGTGTCCACGGCCTGGGCGTACCGCCGGCTGGCCGAACTGGGCGCTTACGAGCCCGCGGCCGAAGCCGAGCGGCGGCTGTCGGCGTGGCTCGCGGACGGAACGGCGGCAGCGGAGCGGCTTCTGTTCAACAATCTCGAGCTTCCGGTTTTCGCCAAGTTTCCGGCGCTGCCGCTGGTGCTCGGCCGGCTGCGTGAGCGCTTCGGCCTCGAGCCGCGCATGAGCGGAAGCGGAAGCGCGTGCTTCGCCTTCCTGCCGCCGGCAGGCGGCCCCAGCCCGGGGGAAATCGAGGCGGTCGTAAAGGAAGCGTGGGGAGCGGGCGCCTGGTTCCGGGAATCGGCCCTCCGCTGAAATTCCCGTTTGACCCTCGGCCGGAGCCGGACGTTATCCTCTGGAGCCGCGCCGCGCGCGGCGGCTCACCAGCATGTCGGCGCAACCCACATCCGATCAGGAAGTCATCGTGCAAGGCCTTCCCGCCTCGCCAGGCATCGCGTTCGGCCAGATTTTCGTCTACATGCAGAGCGAGGTCGAGGTGGCGAGCTATCAGGTGGACGCGGACAAGCGCGCCGCGGAAATCGCCCGCTTCGAGAAGGCGCTGCTCGTCACCCGTCAGCAGATCGCCAAAATCAAGAGCGAGGTGGAGAGGAACCTGGGGGAGGACGAGGCCAGGATCTTCGATGCGCACCTGCTTGTCCTGGAGGATCAGGCGCTGATTTCCGAGACCATCCGGGAATTCGAGGCGACCGGCGCCAACATCGAGGGCTGCTTCCAGAAGGTGTCCCAGCGCTACGTCAAGGCTTTCGCCGAGATCGACGACGAGTACCTGCGGGAGCGCGCTGGCGACATCCGGGACGTGGCGCAGCGCGTCCTGCAGAACCTGCTCGGCCAGGCCGAGAACAGCCTGCACCGGCTCGCCGATCAGCGGATCGTGATCGCGAACGACCTGTCCCCGTCCACGGCGGCCAGCGTCGACCGGACGGCCGCGCTCGCGCTCGTCACCGACAAGGGTAGCCGCACGAGCCACGCGGTGATCGTGGCCCGCTCGATGAAGATCCCCGCCGTGGTCGGCGTGCGGGACCTGACGACCCGGGTGACGACCGGGGACTGGGCCATCGTGGACGGCTACGAGGGCGTGGTGATCCTCCATCCGGGCGAGCAGACCCTGTTCCGCTACGGCAAGATCCGGGATCAGAAGAAATCCTACGAGCAGCGCCTGCTGGAGGCCAACCGCGAGCCGGCCGTCACCCTCGACCAGGTGGAAATCCCCCTGATGGCGAACATCGAGAAGGCGGAGGAGGTCGAACAGGTGCGCCAGTACGCCGGGCGGGGCGTCGGCC
>JBOHXF010000173.1:0-1671 GCA_050737455.1 Opitutaceae bacterium
GGTCTCCAGGTTCTCCGCCGCCGTAAGCTTCGGATACAGGGCCAGACCCTGGGGCACGAGCCCGAGTTCCCGCCGGGCCTGCGGATCGCCCGCGAGCCGACCCCCAATGCGGGCCTCCCCGGTGTCCGGCGCGCGCAGACCGGCCAGCACGGACATCAGCGTGGACTTTCCCGCCCCGTTCGGACCCAGGAGCCCGAAAAACTCCCCCGCGCGGATATCCAGCGCGACGTCAGCCAGCGCGGTCACCGAGCCGTAGCGCTTGACGACCGCGCGCAGCGAGACAAGCGGAGGGGGAGGAGGCTCCATGGATTTGGGAAATCGCTGATACGCCGCTGGAAAGGGATCGCTTCACCCTGAACCTCGGGTGCCGCCCTGTCACGCCCAGAACTGCGTGCGCTGCGTGCCCGGCCGGCCCGTCTCCGCCGCGCGCAACGAACGGCTCGTCCAAAGCCGGCCGACGAGTTCCGCACCCTCCGCACGCTAGAATGACTTCGATGCAAAGGAGGACCAAGCGCATCCGTCCGCAAAGAACGGCTTTGCAGAATCCCGTGTCTGCGCTTGAATCGCCGACTCATGCCAGACGGTCCGGCCAGGTTCCGCGCGACGATCGGTGCGCACAATAGGCTGAAGCCCCATAGCCGGGCCGGCAGGGCGCGCCGCCGCCTGCTCGATCTTTGGCCACAGGTCCCCTTGGCCGGATTTCTGGTGCTCGTCGGAGCGCTCAACATCGTCGTCGGCCTGAGCGTGCCGCTCGCCGCCTTGCAGAAGGTCCGCGCGCTGCACGGCCTGGCGGAGTCGCTATCGGCTGTCGGCGGAACGGCGCAGGTGATCCTGGGCCTCATGCTCGCGGCGGCGGGAATCGGCCTGTTCTGGCGGCTCGTGTCCGCCTGGCTCCTGGCCATCATGCTTCTGCTGATCGCCGTGGGCGTCAACGTGGCGCGCGCGCAGTGGGGCCTGAGCCTCGGGCTCCAGGCTGTGATTCTGATCGCGCTTATCCTGTTCAAGCACCGCTTCACCCGCCGCACGCTCCTGGCGAACTACCTGTACGCGGTGAGCGGCATCGTCGCGATCCTCGCCTACGGCCTGTTCGGCAGCTATCTGCTCGGGGGCGGCTTTCGCCCGCCCATCCGCGATCTCAGCACCGCGTTCTATTACACGATCGTGACCCTGGGCACCGTCGGCTATGGCGACATCGTGCCCGTCACGCCCGAGGCGCGGTGGTTCGCGGTGTCGCTCCTCGTGGTCGGGCTCGGCGTGTTCGCAAGCGCGATCGCATCGGCGCTCGGCCCCAAGATTTCCGGAGAGATCACGCGGCTGTTCAATCCCAAGGAGAAACCCATGGAACCCAAAAATCACGTCATCCTCGTGGGCGACGGCGTCATCGCGCAAAACACGGTCGAGGAGCTGACCCAGCGCAATCTGCCGTTCGTGCAAATCGTCTCCCCTGGCCCGCGGCGGGAGGCAGCCGGCCACCGCGTCGTCGAAGGCGACGCGACCGACGATGCCGTGCTGGAGGAAGCCGGCATCCGCCATGCCCGCCTGGTCATCGCCGCGCGCGAGGACGACGGCGAAAACGCCTTCATCGCCCTCGGCTCCAAGGAACTCAATCCAAACGCCCGCGTGCTTGCGGTGGCGAGCAGCGCCGCCTCGATCCGGCGCCTGAAGCTGGCG
>JBOHXF010000174.1:0-6653 GCA_050737455.1 Opitutaceae bacterium
CCCCGCCAGGTCCAGCTTCAACTTAACAATTCCGCAGGTTATTCACCCGCGCGAACTGCGTTGGGGACAGACCGCCGGCCTTCGGGCCGGTTCCGAAGGCGGAACGGCAATTTTAACTCGCTCGCCGCTCGGACCCTACGCATGCCCCCCTTCTTGCTTTTTGCAGGGGCCGGCCGCGGCCCCGTCAGGCGCGCCGCGCAGACCCCGGCGCCCGAAGCTGCGGCAATCCGTTTGCCAAGCCCGCCACGGCCCGCCTATGAGTTGGCCCATGCCCCCCTCCCCCGCCGGCGAACCGCCCCCCGAACCGGTCGGTCCGGTGCCGGCGCGCGCCGCGCCCGCTCCCTCGCTCCTCTCCGCGCCGCCCGTCCAGGGCCGACTCACCGACCTCGAAATCAAGGACGCGCAGCTCATCTTCGGGGCCGTCTGGCAGGATCTCGAGGCCGATTTCGGCCGGCAGAATCTCCGATTCCCCAAGGAAATCATCCTGCTCGGCGGCGCGCCCGGCGCCGGCAAAGGCACCAACACCGCGTTCATCTCGAAGGTCCGCGGGCTGACGTGCGATCCGATCATCATCAGCGCGCTCCTCGACTCGCCCGACGCCAAGCGGCTCAAGGACGCGGGAAACATGGTCGGCGACCGCGAGGTCGTAAGCCTGCTCTTCCGCCGGCTGCTCCGCCCGGAATACCGCGACGGGGTCATCCTCGACGGCTTTCCGCGCACGAAAACCCAGGTCGAGTGCCTCAAGCTGCTCGTCGACAGGATGCACGAACTGCGGCGGGAGTTCTACTCCACCGGGTTCGGCCTGCATTTCCGCCAGCCTACGATCCATATCATGGTGCTTTTCGTGGACGAACGAACGAGCGTGGAACGCCAGCTCCGCCGCGGCCGGGAAATTCGCGCGTACAACGAGGAGGTGGCCCGGACGGGAATCGGTGAAACTCGGGAAGAGCGTCCGACGGATTTCAATCCCGTCCTCGCGCAGCGCCGCTACCGCGTCTTCAAGGAGCAGACCTGGGACGCCCTCCAGGATCTCAAGGAGATCTTCCATTACCATTTCATCGACGCCCAGGGCTCCCTGGAGGAAGTCGAGCGGAACATCGTCAAGGAGCTCGAGTACCAAAGCACGCTGGAGCTCGATCCGCTGACGGTCGACCGGCTTCGGGCGGTGCCGGTGGCCAGCGAAATCGTCGTCCACGCCCGCCAGGAGCTGGTCAAGCGGCTCGATGGCTACGAGCGGGAACAGACCGCGCTGTTCGAGCGCGTCGTCACCTTCATCGAGAAGAAGATCCTGCCGATCGTCCTCCGGCACGCGATCTCCGGGTTCGCGCTCGTGAACACCGAGGACCCTGTCCTGGACGGGCCGTTCGCCCTGGCCATGCTGATCGACGTCTTCTCCGAGCGCGGCTATCACGCAGTCGTGGACCTGCACCGGATCGAGGTCCCCGAGGCGGTGGACCTCAAGAGCGGCGAGGTCCGATGCCGCGTGAAGAAAGTCCATCGTATCCAGATCCGCTTCCAAGGTTCGGAAATCCGCCGCGGCTGAGCGGGAGCGCGGGCCCGCCTCCCCTGCCGCCGACGATTGGGGAATTTCGTGAACTTCGACGAGGAGATCCCGCTGACCTTCGCGGTGGCGCTGGCCCCCGCAAATCGAAAAATGAAATGATTCCGCAAGTGGTTGGGTAAGACTATGCCACCGCTTGATTCGCCGGGCTCGCACGTGTTGCCGGGAGCGCGGGCTCTCGCCGGCGACCGCCCAGTTTCCGTGAGCCAAGTCACCACGGTGCGAGGCATGCGGGGCTGGCCGCGGGCCGTCCGCTCACTCGTAGCGGAGCGCCTCGATCGGATCGAGGCGGGCCGCGCGGGCGGCCGGGTAGAAGCCGAAGCCGACGCCGATCGCCGTGCACGTGCCAAGACCTATGAGCGCCCAGGCCCAGGGAAAGACGACTGATGCGTGGAGAGCGAGGGCCAGGGCGTCGCCTGCGAGGACCCCGAGCAGGATCCCGGCCACGCCGCCAAGCAGGCAGATTGCGACCGCCTCCAGGAGGAACTGCGTGAGCAGATCCGATCGGCGCGCTCCGATCGACTTGCGGACGCCGATCTCCTTCGTCCGCTCCGTCACGCTCACGAGCATGATGTTCATGATGCCGACCCCGGCCGCCACGAGCGCGATGCCGCTGATGACCAGCGCCGCCGCCCGGACCGCGTCCGCCACCTTGGCGAAGGCCGCGAGAAGCGAATCGTTCGAATAGACCTCAAAATCGTTGTCCTGCCCGGGACGGAGCCCGCGGACGATTCGCATCGCGGTGATCCCCTGGTCCATCGTGGCGGCGTAGACGAGCGGGCTCGGCGCCTGGGTGGCGATGTTGAGGGAATAGTTCCGCGGTCCGTTGTCGGTGAGAAACCGGGAAATCGGCACAACCACGATGTCGTCCTGGCTCCGGCCGAAGGACGTCCCCTTCGCCGCGAGGGTGCCCACCACCGTATAGGGGTGTCCGTTCACCTTGATCCTCCGGCCCACGGGATCCTCGCTCGGGAAAAGCTTCCGCACAATATCCGCTCCGATGAGCGCGACCGCGCTGCCAAGGGCGACGTCGGCGCCGGTCAGGTTCCGGCCGTGGTCGATCGCATACTGGTTCGCCACGAGAAAATTCCCGTCGACACCCCCGTATCTGACACTGGGGGTCGTCCGGCGGCCGTGGTAGAACGCCTGGCCACTCTGGCTGAACGCCGTCAGGCAGACGACATCCGCCGCGCCCTCCATCAGCCGGCGATAACGCCGCGCCTGTTCGAGATCGATGTTTCGCCGGCGTTGGTATTTCCAGAAGTCGGCCCCGTTGACCGTGACCACCGGGAATTTGGCGAATTGAAACATGTTCGCTCCGAGGAAACTGAGGCCCGATTCGATGGTCCCGCGCAGGGCGGACACAACGGTCATCACGCCGATGACCGAGAAGATCCCGATCGTGATCCCGACGATCGTCAGGAACGAGCGCAGCTTGTGCGCACCGATCGACGCGAACGCCATCCGCGCAGTATCGGCCAAGAGTCCGGTCCGGTTATTCATAGCGGAGCGCCACCACGGGATCGAGACGCGAGGCACCCCACGCCGGGACGAAGCCGGCCGCGAGGCCGGTCCCCGCGGAAACCAGGAGCGCCAGCGCCATGAGCCCGGGCGAGAATTCCACCGGGAGCTTCGGCAGGGCGGCGCCGATCGCTAGCGCGAGGGCCCATGTGAGGAGGATGCCGATCACCCCGCCGATGAGGGCGACCGAGGCCGATTCGATGAGAAATTGGAGCAGGATCGTCCGCCGGCGCGCACCGAGCGCCTTGCGGGTGCCGATCTCCTTCGTGCGCTCCTTCACGCTCACGAAGGTGATGTTCATGATCCCGATGGCCCCGACGAACAGCGCCAGCCCCGTGACGAAGAGGCCGGCCCGCGCGATGCCGGTGCGGATCGGATCAAGCTGCGCCTTGAACGCCTCCTGCTGGTTGACGCTGAAATTGTCCCGCTCGCCGGGGAGCTCGCCGCGGACCCGGCGCATGTCCCCGATCAGCTCGTCGGTCGCGTCCGCCATCCGGCGCTTGTCCCGCACCTTGACACTCAGTTGGGCGGACTCGTAGCGCCCCCCCAAGTACCGCAGATACGCGCCGAGCGGCACGACCGCCTGGTTGTCGAAGCTGAACAGGCCGAGGAACGACCCCTGGTGGGCAAGGACGCCGATCACGCGAAACGGGTGGCCCTGGATCGTCACCCGCCGGCCAACGGCGGAGGCTCCCGGAAACAGGGCCTGGGCGACGTCCTCGCCCAGGACGCACACCGACCGGCCCGCGTCCGCCTCCTCGTCCGTGAAGAGCCTCCCCTCCTTGAAATCGGCCCGCAGGATCCGGCTGAAGTCGCCTGTCGTTCCCGCCGTGTAGACACCGTCCACCTGGTTCTTGCCGTTCTTGACGGTGAGCGCGTGCGCGATCGTCGGGATCGCGACTTCCAGCAGCGAACCGGGCGTGGCGCCGATGATCCGGTTGAGCGCCTTCGCGTCCTCGGGGCTGATCGGCGGACGGTTGACATAATTCCACCAGTCCTCGACGCTATGCCAGGGCCACTTCTGGACGTACAGGATATCGTCGCCAAGCATGGCGAGGCTGCTTTCGAACGTGACGTCCATCCCGCGGATCGCGGTGCCCATGAGCGAGACGGCGACGATGCCGATGATGACCCCCGTGGCCGTGAGGACCGAGCGCAGCTTGTGCGCGCGCAGTTGCGCCGAGGCGATCCGGAAGGCCTCCGTCAATTCGTACACGACCCGCCGCGCGGTGTTCATGAGCCCCGGCCTCAGGCCGGCTCGTCGCTTTCGATGAGGCCGTCCCGCAGCCGCACGATCCGCCGCGCGTGCCGCGCGATGTCCTCCTCGTGCGTCACCACGATCAGAGTGTTGCCCTGGGCGTAGAGCTGCTCGAACAAGGCCATGATCTCCACGCCGGTCTGCGAGTCGAGGTTGCCCGTCGGCTCGTCGGCGAGAACAATCGACGGCCGGTTCACGAGGGCCCGCGCGATTGCGACCCGCTGCCGCTGCCCGCCGGAGAGTTCCGCCGGCTTGTGGTGGACACGGTTGCCGAGACCGACGTCCTCCAAGACCCGCCGGGCGCGCTCCTGCCGCTCGGCAGGAGGCACGCCCGCATAGATCAGCGGCAGTTCCACGTTGCGCAGGGCGTCCGAACGCGGCAGCAGATTGAAGGTCTGGAAGACAAAACCGATCTCGCGATTGCGGATTTCCGCGAGCTCGTTGTCGTTCATCGCGGCGACGTTCCGCCCCCCGAACTCGTACCGGCCCCGTGTGGGGGTGTCGAGGCAGCCCAGCATGTTCATCAGGGTGGACTTGCCCGATCCGGACGGGCCCATCACCGCCAAGTACTCGTTGCGCCGGATCTCCAGCGAGATGCCCCGGAGGGCATGGATCGTCTCGCCGCCCATGGGGTAGAGCTTGGTCACCCCATCGATCGCGATGACGAGGGGCCCGGACGGGCGCACCGCGCGCCCGGCCGGCGAAGGCGGCGGGGATGGAACCATGGTCAGGCGCCCGGGCCGCCGGGCGTCCGGTCCACCCGAACCTCCATGCCGTCCTTCAGAATCCGGCTGATCGCCGCGTACGTCCCGGAGACCACCTCCTGGCCCGGCTCCACGCCCGATTTGACCTCGATCCAGGTATCGTCGGCGATACCGGTCTCGACTCTGCGCAGCCTCGCCTTCCCTCCCTCGACCACGAAGACGACGCGCTGGAACTCGCCGCGGTCGCGGCGGGCCTGCGTCCGCTCGTCGACGGCGGTCAGCTCGTTCCCGGATTTCTCGCGGGTGGCCTTTGCCTCCCGCGCCCGCACCTGGTCGCTCGTCAGGCCGCCCGCGGCCCGGACGGTGACGCTTTGGATGGGCACCGCCACGACATTCGCAGCCGTCTGCGTTTCGATGTCGGCCGTGGCGCTCATGCCCGGCCGCAATTCGACGCCCGGGTCTGCGAGGCGGATCTTGACCAGAAAGTTCGTGACTTCGTTGCTGGAGGACCCGCTCGCCTGCGCCGAGGACCCGCTGCCGGACCCGCCGGCGTTCTCGGCCGAGCTCGCGATCTCCTTGACGAGCCCCGAGAATTTCCGGTCCGGATACGCGTCGATGTCGATGTCGGCCCGGTCGCCGACCTTGACGTTGGGAATGTCGTCCTCGTTCACGTCGACCTCCACCTCCATCGTGCTCAGATCCGCGATCCGCATGATCTCCGTGCCCGTGAACTCCCCCGTCGCGACCACCCGCTCCCCCACCTCGGACGAACGCGAGCTGACCGTGCCGTCCATCGGCGCGTAGATGCAGGTCTTCGAAAGCTGGTCCTTGGCCTGTTTGAGGAACCCCTCCGCCTGGGCCACATTGGCCTTCGCCGAGGCGTCCTGGGCCTTGGCGACGTCGTAGGCCGTCCGGTAGGAAAGTTCGTCGGAGGCGGACGCGAGCCCCCGCCGGTATAGGTCGTCATAGCGCCGAAGATCCTGCGCAGCCTTCTCGAGCTGGGCTTCCGCAACCATGGCGGCGCCCCGCGCCGAGGCCACCGCCGCCGTCTGCTGATCGACCTGAGCCTGGTACATGTCGGGCTTGATCCGGACGATGAGCTGCCCCTTCCGAACCCGCATGCCTTCCCGGAAGGGTAGTTCGGTGATCTCGCCGTAGACCTCCGGCGAGATCTTCACCTCCACTTCCGGCTGGATCTTGCCGGTCGCGGTCACGAGCTGCGTGATCGTCCGCCGCTGCGCTCGCTCGACCGTGACCGGCAGCCCCTTCTTCGACCGGCGGGAGGCGGCCACGAGGAGCACGACGATGGCCAACCCGACGACGATGGCGACGGCGATCAAGGCCGTTTTGGACGATTTCTTTGTTCGCTGCGGTGCGGAGGGCGAGGTCATCGAATCCGAGGGAGCATCGTTGTCCGATCGACAACACCGATCCGATCCAAGATTTGCAAGCGGCTCGTTATCCATCCGGAACACCTCATTTCAAGCCGCTTCCCTTCCCAAACGGCGCAAAGCCGGCGTCCGCGAGCTTCAGCGGGGGAAGGGAAGAGCGGAATGGGTCATGACGAGGATCCTGCCGTCGCGTACGACGGCAGTACCCTCGTCATGAC
>JBOHXF010000175.1:0-5458 GCA_050737455.1 Opitutaceae bacterium
GACCACACGCGGCCCTGCGCGATTTCCCGGACACGGGCCACCGGAAGGTTCCTTCCCTGGGCCACCTTGTCCACGAACTGGTTGTAGATCCAGTCGACCATCGCCTGAAGGTGCGCCATCTCCTCCGGCGTCTTGGGCCGGGTGATCGTCATGGCGTCCGCGAATTTCCCGGTCTTCACCCGGTCGAAGGTGATCCCGAAATTCGCCGCGAGCTTCTGGATGTCGAACGTCATCCCGAACACCCCGATCGATCCCGTGATCGTCATCGGCTCGGCGAAGATGCGTGTGCCGTAGATCGAAATCCAATATCCGCCGGAAGCGGCATAGCTGCCCATCGAGACGACGACCGGCTTCACCCGCCGGGCCAGCTGAACCTCGTGTTGGATGTCCTCCGCGGCGCTCGCGCTGCCCCCGGGGCTGTCGACCCGCAGGACGATCGCCTTGACGTTGGCGTCCTGCCGGAGCTTCCGCAACTCCCGGGCGAAGCGCTCGCCGCCCACATCGGTGTAGTCCCCTTCCCCGTCGACGATGTCCCCTTCCGCGTAAACGATCGCGATGCGCCCTGAGCCTCGGGCTGGGTGCCGATGGAGTCGCTTCGCATAGTCCGCAAGCGCGACCTGTTTGAAAGTGTGCGTGCCGTCCGCCCTGCCGGCACGCCGGCGGATCGTGTCAATCAACTGATCTCGGTATTCCACGCGGTCGACAAGGTGGTCCCGCAGGGCCACGTCGGCCCGGATAAGCCCTTCGCTGTCGACGATGGCCTGGATCCGGGGAACGGTGAGGTGGCGGGACCGGCTCACGCCGTTCAGGATGCTGCCCCAGATGTCGTCCAGCAGGCGCTGGGTTTCCTCCCGGCTGGCAGGGCTCATGTTCTCCCGGGTGAACGGCTCCACGTAGTTCTTGTACTTGCCCACCCGGGTCACCTGGACGCCGATGCCGTATTTCTGGAACGCTCCGGCATAGAACATCGGTTCGACCGCCAGCCCCGGCATGTACAGGACGCCGTACGGATCGATGTCGATCTCGTTCGCCACAGACGCGATGTAATAGTCGCGGGTCGTCGCGAAATTGAGATAGGCTTCGATCGGCTTGCCGCTCGCCCGGAAGGCGAGCAGGGCCCAGCGCAGTTCCTGCAAGGCCCCGTAGCCGGTTCCGATCCCGACGGGCCGGAAGGACCCGACAAGGAGGAGCCCCGAAATCCGCGGATCGTGGGCCGCCACCCGCAGCGCTTGGATCACGGTTTTGAGCTGGAGCGTATCCTCGCGGGCGCCGAAGGCGCTCAGGTCGTACTCGGGCGGGCTGTCGGTGAGGTTCGAGGAAAGGTCGTAGACCAGGTACGATCCGGGCTCCACGCGGGTCTCGGCCGGCTCCGTCCGCTTAAGCCCCGACGAAACGATTGCCCCAGCGATTCCCGCCGCCAGCAGGAACAGCCCGATCGAAAAGATGAACAGGGCCACCAGCGAGCCTAGTAACGACGTGAGGAATTGCTTCATGCCTCGGGCACTGTAACCTACGCCGGACAAGCTACCAGTAGAAATCGCCCCCCCCCTTTTCCTGCTGTCCTAAAGAGCGGCCCGGCCGGTGCCGTTAAATAATGGGGTGCTGTCGGATAACCAGTTGCTTCCCGCCTTTTTTGGCCCATTTTGCTCGCCGATGACCGAGCAGAAGGATCTTCTCACAACCAATCGCAAGGCGCTGACCATCAACCTCGACGAGCCGATTTACGGCACGTTCGCGGAGATCGTGGCTGGGCAGGAGGTGGCCCGCGTGTTTTTCCACGCCGGCGGCGCCTCGGGGACCATCGCCAAGACCATTTCGGCATACGACATGGCCTTCAGCGACGCAATTTACGGAAAGGCTCCCCGCTACGTCTCCCAGGAGCGGCTCCGCTTCATGCTCGACCACGAATATCGGCTTCTGGACGAGCGGCTGGGCGAAGTCCGGGGCGACACCACGACGTTCTTCGTCTTCGCCGACACCGTCGCGGCCAAGAGCTACAAGGGAAACAACGAGTGCCACGGATGGATGGGCGTGCGGTTTCAGACCGAACCCAAGGGACCGACCAGCGACATCATCCTGCACGTCCGGATGTGGGACAAGGAGAATGTCCCGCAGCAGGAGGCTATCGGGATCATCGGAACCAATCTCGTGTACGGCTCGTTCTATTACCGGAACGACCCCAAGAAATTCATCCAATCGCTGCTCGACAATCTGGGGGCGGACCGGATCGAGGTCGACATGCTGCAATTCACAGGACCCGCCTTCGAACGGGTGGACAACCGGCTCATGTCGCTCCTTCTGGTCCAGTACGGACTCACGAACGCCGTGATGTTCGGCCCCAACCGTGAAGTGCTCCAGCCCTCGGAAGTGCTGCACCGCAAGGCCATCATGGTCGAACGCGGCAGCTTCCGCCCCGTCACGCACGTGAACGTCGACATGCTCAACTGCGCGACCGCCCAGTTCGTGCAGGACCCGCTCGTCAAGGGCAAGGACATCATCGTGCTCATGGAGATCACGATGAACAACCTCCTGTCCGAGGGCGCCCTCGATCCGCAGGACTTCCTTTCGCGGGTGGAGCTTTTGGGTGATGTCGGATTCACGGCGCTGATCTCCAATTACTCGGAGTACTACCGGCTCACCTCCTACTTCCGCCGGTACACGAAGGAGATGATCGGCGTCGCGATGGGGATCAACAACCTCGTGGAGATCTTCAACGAGAAGTACTACGAAAACCTCGAAGGGGGCATCCTCGAGTCGTTCGGCCGGCTGTTCCGCAACGCGGTCAAGCTTTACATTTATCCGATGAAGCCGGAGGCGTACGAACGGTACATCTCCTCGAGTCATGGCGGCACAGCCACAGGACACAGCTTCGCCGCCAATGTGCTGATCAATGCCCGCAACGCGCAGGTCGACGACCATCTCCGCAACCTCTACGAACACCTCATCGAAAACCATTACGTCGAGTCGATCGTCGGGTTCGACCCGAACATCCTGACCATCTTCTCCCGCGACGTGCTTCGCCGGATCAAGGACCAGGATCCCACTTGGGAACAAATGGTGCCGGAGCCGGTGGCGACCGCGATCCGAAAGCGCGGGCTGTTCGGCTACATGGCCGCGGCGCCCGGCGTCAAGCCCGTGGCGGCCGCCTGAAGCTCGTCAGCGCAGTGTATATCCGCCCCGCTGGGCGGAAGGATTTTCCGTGCGTTTTCGGGCCCTTCGGGCAGAGTCGGCCCATGCGGTTCCACAAGTACCATGCGCTGGGCAACGACTATATCGTGCTCGATCCCGCCGAGCAGGACGGTGCCGGACTACCGGCGCCTGAAAGGATCCGGGCGATCTGCCACCGCAATTTCGGTGTCGGCTCCGACGGCATCCTCTGGGGGCCGCTGCCCTCCTCGCGCGCGCCCTTTGGACTGCGGATCTTCAATCCCGACGGTTCCGAGGCCGAGAAATCCGGCAATGGGATCCGGATCTTCTCGCGGTACCTGCGGGACAAGGGCGCGGCGGCGCAATCGGCGTTCACCATCGAGACGCTGGGCGGCGTGGTCCGCGCCGAGTTGAAGGACGGCGGCCGGCTGATCACGGTCGATATGGGGGCCGTGAGCTTCAATTCGGCGAAGATCCCGGTGAGCGGGATGCCCCGCGAGGTCCTGAACGAGCGCATGCGGATTCTCGACCGGGAATTCGTATTTTGCGCCGCCACGATCGGCAACCCCCATTGCGTGATCCCCCTTGAGGAGATTTCCCCGGAACTGGCCAGAAAGTACGGACCGGTCATCGAGACCCACCCCAATTTCCCGAAGCGGACAAATGTGCAGTTCATGCGGGTCATGGACCGGAACAACCTCCGCATCGAAATATGGGAGCGCGGAGCCGGCTACACCCTGGCCTCGGGTTCGAGTTCGAGCGCTGCTGCCGCGGTCGCCCATCGCCTCGAACTGGTCGAGCCGGTCCTCACCGTCCACATGCCGGGCGGGGCGATCGGCATCGAGGTTGGCGACGGCAACACGATCCGGATGACCGGCTCGGTCAAGCGCGTGGCCGACGGCACGATGCACCCGGAGATCTTCGAGGCGCGGGTCGCCGCCTCCGAAATGCAGGGCTAGGAGCAGGATTGCCAACTCGGTGCGGCGGCCTTATGTGGACAGGTTCATCCCCGATGACAGCCCGCTTTCTGTCGTTCGCCGCCTTCGCCGCGCTCGGCTGCGCCCTCTTCCAACCGCTTCGAGTCCGAGCCGCCGACATGGCGGCCCCATATCGAGTCCTTCGCTCCGACAAGGTCGGAGGAGCGGGAGGGTGGGACTATGTTTATGCCGACGCGATCCACCGCCGCCTTTACATTCCGCGGAGCAACCGCGTGACGGTGTTCGACCTGGATACCCTTGCCCGGGTGGGAACGATAGAGGACACCCCGTCCGTCCACGGCGTGGCGGTCGATCCTTGGTCGGATCACGCATTCTGCAGCGGCCAGCCCGTCGTGATGTGGGATGCGCGGAGCCTGGTCCCGCTCAGGCGGATCGAGGTGGCGGGCTCGCCCGACGGCATTCTCTTCGAGCCGTTCACGCGGCGCGTGTACGTGCTGAGCCACCGTGCCCCCAACGTCACCGTCATCGATCCGAAAAACGGTGCCGTCGTGGGCACGATCGACCTGGGCGGCGCACCCGAAGAGGCTGCGAGCGACATGCGGGGCCGCGTGTACATCGACCTCGAAAACCGGAATCAGGTGGCGGTCGTCGACGCGCGCACACTGTCGGTGACGGCCAAATATTCCCTGGATGGAAAGGGTGGCGGCCCCGGCGGCCTGGCGATGGACGTCCGGCACCGGATCCTGTTCGTCTGCTGCCGCGATCCGCACACGGAGGTCATAATGAATGCGGACGATGGCTCGATTATCGACACACTCCCGATCGGGGCGGGCGTCGATTCCACGGACTTCAATCCGCAGACCGGCGAGTGCTTCAGTTCACAGCGGGACGGGACCCTCACGATCGTGAAAGAGGACGGCCCGCGGCGATTTCATATCGAACAGACCGTAATGACCCGCCCCGGTGCGCGGACCATGGCTTTTGACATCGAGAGCGGACGGATATTCCTGGTGACAGCCGGAATCATGCCTCCCACGGCGACCGAAGAGGCGGGGGCCCGGGCGAATCGCAGGCGGCTCCGCATGGTGCCGGGTTCGTTTACGATCCTGGAAGTGGGCCGCTGATCGCCGGCCAAAGCTGGGAGCGGCGAATTCAGCTTTGTAATAGAAGCAGAACCCCTGCTGGCGTAGTCGCAGAACATCCTTGCGCCGCATCGGCTGAACCCTGCAATTGCCGCGGATTTCCACGCAAAGCGCCGGCTATGGCAGCGCAAGGGCTGCCCCATCGGTAGCAACCTGGAATGGCACTGCGGCGTCGGTCACTCGGACCCTGATGGGTGGGCCCGGCAAGGAACCGAAGTCACCGCCGCTGAA